>NZ_JAJOHP010000045.1:0-40696 GCF_021109375.1 Arthrobacter sp. AK01 | reverse complement strand
CCTTTTGTTTTTTTTTTGGTTTGGGGGGTTTGCGCCGGTGGCGCCCCCCCCCCCCGCCCCCGCCCCCGCCCGGCCGCCGGGCCCCCCCCCGGCGCCGGCCCCCCCCCCCCCCCCCGATACCCGGAATTCACGGACCGGACTAGTGCCCGGCTTCGTACCAGCTGGAGCCAACGCCGATCTGGACATCGAGCGGGACTGACAGCTCGGCTGCTGAACCCATCTGTTCGATGACAAGCTTCTGCACGGCTTCGCGCTCTCCTGGAGCAACTTCCAGGACCAGTTCGTCGTGGACCTGCAGCAACATCCGCGACTTCAGGCCCTGGCTGGCGAGCTCGGCGGACACACCCAGCATGGCTCGCTTGATGAGGTCTGCAGCAGAGCCTTGGATGGGCGAGTTCAAGGCGATGCGTTCTGCTGCCTCGCGCGCCTGGCGGTTGGTGCTCGTCAGGTCAGGGAGATAACGGCGGCGGCCTTCGATGGTGGCCGTGTAGCCGTCCGTCCTGGCTTGGTCGACGACACCACGAAGGTAGTCGCGTACGCCGCCAAAGCGGTCGAAGTAGTCCTTCATGAGCGTCCGGGCCTCGTCCACTGAGATCTCCAACTGCTTGGAGAGGCCGAAGGACGTGAGTCCGTACGCGAGGCCGTAGGACATCGCCTTCACTTTGGACCGCATGGCGCTGGTGACTTCGGCCGGCTCCACGTTGAAGATCCGGGAACCCACGAAGCGGTGAAGGTCTTCTCCGTCGCGGTACGCCTGGATCAGGGCTTCGTCGCCGGAAAGGTGCGCCATGATGCGCATTTCGATCTGCGAGTAGTCCGCTGACAACAGGCACTCGTAGCCTTCGCTGACCACGAAAATTCCACGAACCCGCCGGCCTTCTTCGCTGCGCACCGGGATGTTCTGCAGGTTGGGGTTGTTGGACGAAATACGGCCCGTGGCGGCGATGTTCTGCGCGTAAGTGGTGTGGATGCGGCCGTCATCGGCCACGGACTTCTTGAGCGTCTCCACCATTTGGGCCAGCTTTGAGGACTCACGGTGCGCCATGAGCTGGACCAGGAATTCGTGTCCGGTCTTCTCAAGCAAGCCCTTCAAGGAAGCGGCATCGGTGGTGTAGCCAGACTTGATCTTCTTGGTCTTGGGCAGTCCCAATTCCTCGAAGAGGACTGTCTGCAGTTGCTTGGGCGAGCCGAGGTTTACCTCGTGCCCGATCGCAGCAAAAGCCTGTTCCTGGGCGTTCTCGATCACCTTGGTAAGGTCAGCGAGCTGCTCGTCCATGCGGTCCGTGGACACAAAGATGCCGGTCAGTTCCATCTGCGCCAGCACACGTGCCACCGGAAGTTCGAGCGTCGTCAACAGGGCATCGGCCTTGATATCGGCAAGTTCAGTTTCGAAGTGCTTGCTGAGCGCATGCACGACGGCGGCATGCTGGACGAGCGCTGCTGCGGCAGCTTGGTCTGTTTCACCCGAGAGGTCGAGCTCCAGCTGCCCGGACTGGGCGGCGGCCGTGGCAAGTGAGATCTTCAAGTGCACTTGGGCCAGTTCGGCGAGATCGTAGCTGCGGCGGTCCGGCTGGATCAGGTAGCCGGAGATGGAGGTGTCATCCACCACGCCTTCCAGGCCGAGGCCACGGTTGTGAAGGGCCTTCAGGGCCGACTTGAACTCGTGCAGCACCTTCGCTTCCTCGGGATCCCTGAGCCACCGGGCCAAGACCGACTCAGCTGCAGCGTCCAGACTCGTCAGGTCGATGTAGGCCGCCCCGTTGCTCCTGACAACAGCCAGGGCACTCGCGTCATCCCCGATGCGTCCGGGGACGAGCTGCACTGCCAGCGCCGAGCGCACACCGGAGCCGGCTGCGAAGAAGGACTCAAGTTCCGCGGCATCCGTGAGGGCGGAGTATTCCGGGGCATCGATGGTGTCCGGGGCCTCCCCGGCGGTGTCGTCACCGTAGAGATCGAACAGCCGCGTGCGGAGCGTCCGGAATTCGAGTTCCTCGAAAAGATCCTCGATCGCCTGGCGGTCCGGACGGGGCTCGTGCAGGTCTGCCAACGTCAGGGGCAGCTCGAGGTCCGTCAGCAGGCGATTGAGCCTGCGGTTGCGCTTGACGTTCTCAAGGTTCTCCTTGAGGGCTCCGCCCACCTTGCCACCGATGGAATCAAGGTTTTCGAGGATGCCTTCAAGGCCACCGTAGAGGTTGATCCATTTGGCGGCCGTCTTGGGGCCTACGCCCGGAACGCCGGGGAGGTTGTCCGCTGTTTCGCCGACGAGCGCGGCGAGGTCCGAGTACAGGCCGGGCTTGACGAAGTACTTCTCCTCGATGGCTGCAGCGTCCATCCTGGGAATATTGCTCACGCCCTGCTTGGGGTAGAGCACAAAGACGTTGTCGTTGATCAGCTGGAACGCGTCCCTGTCGCCGGACACCAGCAGGACCTCGAAGCCCGCGGCGTCGCCTTGTGATGCGAGTGTGGCCAGGACGTCATCGGCTTCGTAACCGGGCATGGCGATGGTCCTGATGCCCCATGCTTCCATGACCTTGGCGATGAGGCCGATCTGCCCGGCGAACTCCGCAGGCGTGGCATTGCGCCCGCCTTTGTATTCGCTGTATTCGGCTTTGCGGAAAGTGGTGTCGTCGGAAACGTCGAATGCCACGGCTACGTGGGTTGGCTTCTGGTCCTTGATCAGGTTGATCAGCATGGACGTGAACCCGTGTACGGCGTTGGTGTACTGCCCCCTGGCCGTGGAGAAGTTTTCAGCCGGCAGGGCGTAGAAAGCCCGGAACGCCATGGAGTGGCCGTCCAGGACCAGCAACCTGGGCCGGCCCTCCCCCACGGTGCTGGCGGATGCTGTGGCAGAAGGGGTGGGTGCTGTCGCGATGGCAGCAGCTTGGGCCGTTGGAACCTGGTCCGGTTTGGTTGTTTCACTCACAGGTGCCAGCCTAGTTGGCATGATGGACAATTTCACGCCGAACCCGTTTGCCGATGAGCTCAACGAGGCAGGTGTACCCGAAGCGTTCCACGATTGGCTCTCGGCTCATGGTGTTGGTGCCCTGGTGGTGAAACTGGGTATCCGGTTCACGGAAATGAGCGCGGAGCGCATGGTGGCCACCATGCCCGTGGAAGGAAACACCCAAGTTGCGGGCATCCTCCATGGCGGAGCCCACGTAGTCCTCGCCGAGACGTTGGGATCGTTCGCCGCGTCGCTTCACGCCGGCAGGGGCCGGCACGCAGTGGGCATCGAGGTGGGGGCAACCCATCACCGTTCCGTGGCCAGCGGGCTGGTGACAGGTACCTGCACGGCTATCCATCTCGGCGGCACCTTGGCCACGCACGAAATCGTCATCACCGATGAGAAGGGCCGCCGGCTCTCCACTGCCCGGATCACCAACATGATCCGGGACAACCGCCACTGAACCCCGGGACTGTTGAAAGCGGGGCGCCTAAACCGGGCGCTGCGGCAACCGGTAGTGCAACTCGGCCGCGGCCCCGCCAAGGATCTTGTGCGAGATCAACTCAAGGGGCGCCGTCGGGCCCTCAAGCGGCAAGAGACGCTTTCCTGCGCCCAACACCACGGGGATGATGGTGACAATCATCTCCTGGAGCAAGCCGGCATTGGCGAATTGCGCCACGAGGTCGCCTCCGCCCACCAGCCACACATTCTTCCCACCCGCGTCCTTGAGCAGGTCCGGCGCGAACTCGCGCACGTCACCGCGGACGAAAGCAATATCCGAGCCCGCCGGAGCCGAGTACTCATGGTGGGTGAAGACCCAGCAGGGCGTGTCCGGGTAAGGCCACTTGCCCGGTTCATGCTCCATGAGCCAGCGGTAGGTGTCTCCACCCATGGCGATGCAACCGACGCCCGCCATGAAGGACTCGATGCTTTCGTTCACGCCCTCAACCCGGTCGAACTGCAGGAGCCACCCTAGGTCGTCCTCCGGGGAGGCTATGAAGCCGTCGATGGTGGATGCTACGTAGTACTGGAAGGTCGACATGTGGCCAGACTAGTCAGTCCGCGGCCGGGTTCCCATACTCCACGCGGACACTGCCGTCGTCCGGCAGGACTACAACGCGGCCCCGCGCCAGGGACCACCCGTCGTTCAGGAGGAAAATCCGTCCCCCGCTGACCACCAGCAGCCGCAACCCCGTATACCGGTACAGCGGTGCCGCCTCCGATCCGGCCGACTCCTCCTGGACGTTGGGTGCCGTAACCGCAAGCCGCTCCTTGCTGTAGACGACGGCGGTGGGCAGCAGGCTGGACCGCTCCTGGTAATCGAGGGCTGCGCCCCGCCCCAAGGCCTGGGCGTAATCGGAGGTGCCCCAGAAGAGCAGCAATGTGACGAGTACGAACACCAGGGACCTCTCAAGGGCCCTGGGCGTGATGCGCAGGGCGCGCCCTGAGGGTTCTACGGCCCGGCGGCGCACACTGAGTCCCCACGCCCCGACGACGAGGCCTCCAGCGATCAGGAACGGGGCGTAAAGCACGATTTGCCCGGGACGCGCCGAGATCGCCAACCACATCGCTGCCGCATAGGCAAAGCCGAGAAACATCACGATGGTGGCGGTCAGGCGGACAGGCTTCCTGTGCCGGCCCGCCTCAAGGAGACGGGACACCGCCCGGTCCAGCATGAGCCAGAGCAAACCAATGACCACCAGCCAGGCCAACGGCTGGAACAGCGATTGGATGCTCCTGAGGATAAAGTCCTGGACCGTGTAGCCGAACAGGCTGACATCGAGGCCCATTGCTTTGGCCTGCGCATCCGTACGTGCCCAACCGAAGTAGACCAGCAAAGCCGTGGCAACCGTCAACGGCGGACCAATGACGGAGAGGACTTCAAGGGTCCTCTGCCAACGGGTGTTGATGATGCTTCGCTCTTCGGGCTCCTGCACCGTGCTCACGGGGCGGCCGTCGGGGTTGCTTCGCCGGACGTCGATGTGGGCGGGGCCGTACCGCTGGGCGCCCCCGTGGCCGGTGCGGTGCCAGCCGTTTCGGACGGAGCGGGGCTGCCGGAAGGCGTGGAATCGTCATAGTAGAAGGTCACGGTTCCAGCGACGTCCACGGTGTCCGTGATGGAAATACGAACGGAGTCCCGTCCATTTGCCGGTGGCATCCGCAGCTGGATGGTGCCGTAGTCATTCCTGTCGCCGACAAACTCAACATCGGCAGGAACGCCGTCGAACAGGACGTCGCCCACCCGTACGTAGTAGCCGTCCAAACGCACAATGGTGCCGCCCGAACGAGGGCCGGAGGCACGTGCCGTTCCTGGAACCGGCCTGAGTTCGTCGTCTACCACGGTCAAACCAACCAGCTGCCGCGGGCATGCTTCGCCCTGGCCCGGTTCCACCTTGAAGGTTGCGCCCGGATTGCTTCGGTGCTGGGCGAGCAGTGCGGCGGACGTGGCAGCCACCCTGAATTCGAGGCATTGGGTTTGTGGAATCCTCGGCGTGGCGGCGACCGCGATGGACGCCCGTTGCCAGTCCTGCTGGCTGCCACTTTGCAAGGCGCGGCACACGGCAGCGCCTGCCAACCAGACGGCCGCGTCATCGGCGCCTTCCACGCTCTGGGTCAAGGCGTCGCATTGGAATTGCTGGAGGAGGAGGTATCGCTGGCCTGACGTCGGGTCATTGGGTCCGACCGGTCCGATGGGGACCCACCGGACGACGGGCGCTTCAGCCTGGGGTGCGCCAGGACCCGCCGGACCAACGGGTTGACTGGCCGTAGGAACGACGACGGACGGCAGGGTTTGCGCCGACGTACCGTCCGAGGAGGACGCTGATCCAGGACCTGGCGGGACGCCATCAGAGGAGGGTGGAAGGCAGGCAGACAGACTCAGCATCAAGACCGGAACCAGCGCCAGTCCGATGATGTGGCTTCGGGATTGGCACTTCATGACAGCCCCACATCTGCCGGATCACAACCACGTAGTCATGTGTATGACCACACTGCTGATTATTCTCCCGAATGGACGTGACTGCCAGAGAGCCGGCTATTTTCCGAAGTACGGAACAATGAGGTAAATGCCGAACAGCACAGCCGCGCCACAGACAGCGAAGCACGCGTAGGCAAGGGAACGCATGAGCCCTGGCGACTTCTGCTGTGCGTCACCGGCGATGGCCGTGAGGCGGACCCCCAGTGAATAAAGGACCACCAGTGTCACCGCGGAGAAGAGGGTGACTCCAGCTACCTGCAGCAATTCCAACCATTTCATCGCTGCGCATCCTTACTCGGCGTGGTCTTTCGTGACTTCTTTTTCTTCCGGAAACGGACAGCGTGCCCGGCTTCTTCGACCTCAACTGCGTTGTGGTGGCCAACATGGGACCTCCGCGAGACAACGAACATGAACAAGACCGCCGCCGTGCCAGCGACGGCGGCAATGATGACGCCCACCACTCCGGTGCCGACCAGCAGGGCTGTCAACGCACCAACAATGGCCGAGGCCGGGAGTGTGAAGAGCCAGCCAAGGGCGATCTTGCCGGCAGTGCCCCATCGGACCGACGTGCCCTTGCGGCCAAGGCCCGAGCCGATGACGGAACCTGATGCGACCTGGGTTGTGGAGAGGGCGAAGCCCAGGTGCGAAGAAGCCAAAATAGCTGACGCGGTGCTGGTTTCTGCGGAGAATCCCTGGGCCGGCTTCACTTCGGTCAGGCCCGATCCCATAGTCCGGATGATGCGCCAGCCGCCTGCATAGGTACCGATGGCGATGGCAAAAGCGCAGGCTGCGATAACCCAGAACTGGGGTCCGCTGCCCGGAGTCTGGGTGCCGGCGGCGATAAGGACAAGGGTGATGATGCCCATGGTCTTCTGGGCATCATTGGTGCCGTGCGCGAGGGCCACCAAACTCGACGTGAAAATTTGTCCTGTACGGAATCCGCCGCGCTTCTGGGTGAGCTTGTCGCCGGTTTCCGGATCATGCCGCGAGGTCAGCGCATAGGCGAGCCGGGTGCAGATGTATGCCACCAGACCGGCAATGAGGGGCGCGAAAATGGCTGGCAGGATCACTTTCTGCAGCACGGTTTCAAAATTGATGGAGTGGAATCCGATGCCCACCACCGCTGCGCCGATCAGGCCGCCGAACAATGCGTGCGAGGAACTTGATGGCAGGCCCTTGAGCCAAGTAACCATGTTCCAGAGCACTGCCCCCATGAGTCCGGCAAAGATGATGTCGGGAGTGATGTGAATGCCGTCAGAGCCTTCCCGGATCAGTCCGCCGGAGATGGTCTTGGCCACTTCCGTGGAAAGGAAGGCGCCGACGAGGTTGAGCACGGCGGCCAGGGCGACAGCCGTCTTGGGCTTGATCGCCCCCGTAGCGATGGGCGTAGCCATCGCATTGGCAGTGTCGTGAAAACCGTTGGTGAAGTCAAAGAATAGGGCCAACGCTATTACCAGCGCGACCATGAAGGTGATATCCACCTGTTGCCCAATCTGCAGAGTCGTCGACGTTCAGCAGTTTCACTTCCCCATACCTGCCATCCACAGCATAGTTCAGCAATTGTTCAACTGACTCGGCTTGCGGGATTCACTCTGGCGGGCTTGAAACCTTAAGAATCCTACGTGCCTTACCGTGAGTGGACAAACGTACCGGAGCTGCGATTCACCCCAGGTAGGCCCGCACGGCCGCAAGGTCGCGACGGGACAGTCCCTTGCGGGGATCAGGTGAGATGCAAAGCACACGGTCCTGCTGGTATTCAGCCCAGGACAGGGCATCGGATTCCTGGCTGAGCTGGTCGTCCAGCCAAATAATCCGCTCGCTGCCGGTGGCAGCAAGATCCTTTTGGAGGGCTACGAGCTTCCACCATTCCGAGCCCTGGTCCCAGCCTTGGCTGGAAAGGACCGGCCAGTCCTGTCCTTTAAGCCCGATGGCGGGGCAGAGGAACTCCGGAGCAAGGCGCTCCCATGTGGTCAGCCAGACAAAACGCGCGGCAGGATACTTGGCAAGGTCATTGAGTTCGGCTACCAGTTCCGGCGCGAAGGCGACATCAAGGATGCCGGCGTCGGCAAAGGTCCATTCGTTACCCCAATCAGTGGTGCCCATAGGGCTGAACGGGTTCACGACGCCGTCGACGTCCAAATAGATTGACACTGGCACAACGGCGTTTTCCTCGGTACCCATGTCCACTCCCCCTCCCAGCGGTTGAAGTTCAGCCTACGGGACCCGAGCAGCCCAGCCAGTTGAAATCAATCTCTTGACGTTCGTCATGTAAGTGATAATCTCAAGGCATGGAAAAGCCCACAGTCCATTCCGCCCAGAGCGTCCGCGATATCGAGGACACCGTCCGAACTGATTTCCGGCACGCTATGTCCTATGGCGGGTACCTGGACCTTGACCGCCTGCTCAGCTCCCAGCACCCCCTCAGCGAGCCTGAACACCACGATGAACTGCTGTTCATCATCCAGCACCAGACCAGCGAGCTATGGCTGAAACTGGTCCTGCATGAACTGCTGGAAGCCCGGAGGCTCTTCGATGCTGACAACCTTGGCAAGGCCCTGAAGTGCATCGCCCGGGTAAAGGCCATCCAGCGCACCATGACTGAGCAGTGGTCCGTCCTCGGTACCCTCACTCCCCGCGAGTACGCCCAGTTCCGTGGTTTCCTGGGGAGCTCATCCGGGTTCCAGTCGTATCAGTACCGCGGCGTCGAATTCCTGCTGGGCAACAAGAACCGTGGAATGCTGCGCGTCTTCGAAAGCGAACCCGAAGCCCACCAGCTGCTCAGCAGCCTGCTGGAAGAACACACGCTGTACGACGCGTTCCTGCGGGTCCTGGCGCGCGCCGGTTATGACATCCCTGCCGACATCCTCGAGCGGGACACCAGTGAACCATGGACCTTCCGCAAAGACCTCGTCCCGATTTTCCAAAAGATCTACGAATCGGACGACACCCCGTGGGGCCTCTATGAAGCCTGCGAAGACCTGGTGGACATTGAAGACAACTTCCAGGCCTGGCGCTTCCGCCACCTCCGGACCGTCCAGCGCACCATCGGTTTCAAGGTGGGCACCGGCGGATCCTCCGGCGTGGACTTCCTCAAGCGGGCACTGGACCTGACCTTCTTCCCCGAGCTCTACGCCGTACGAACCGAAATCGGCAACTAAGCACCAGCACGGGCACCGCCCGTCCGACACTTTCCGCAGGAGGAACCATGACCACAGCACAGCAAACCCAACGGCCAACGTCGGCCGAATTGGATGCCGCCGATCCCCTCGCCGCGCAGCGTGACGCCTTCTACGCGCCCGACGCCGACCAGCTCACCTCCTATTTGGACGGCAACTCGCTGGGGCGCCCGCTGAAGGTTACGGCAGGAAACCTCGCCTCCTTCGTCCACGACGCATGGGGCAGCCGCCTCATCCGTGGTTGGGATGAGCAATGGATGGACGAGCCCACTGCCGTCGGTGACCGCATCGGCGAAGTAGCGCTTGGTGCCGCCCGGGGACAGACCACGGTTGGCGATTCAACGTCCGTCATGCTGTACAAGATGATCCGCGCGGCCGTGGACGCCCAGCCCGGCCGGGATGAAATCATCATCGACCGCGATAACTTCCCCACCGACCGGTTCATCATCGAAGGCATCGCCAAGGAGAGGGGCGCGAACATCAAGTGGATCGCCGCCAACCCTGCCAGCGGTGTCCGGGCGGAAGACCTGGACGGACTATTGGGCGAGCGGACCGCCGTCGTGGTCCTCAGCCACGTCGCCTACCGCTCCGGGTTCCTGGCAGATGCCAAGGCGATCACCGCAAAGGTGCACCAAGCAGGGGCCCTGATGCTGTGGGACCTGTGCCATTCCGTTGGCTCCGTGCCCCTGGAACTGGACGCTTGGGGCGTGGACCTCGCCGTCGGCTGCACCTACAAGTACCTCAATGGCGGGCCCGGCTCACCCGCTTTCGCCTATGTCAGCGCTTCGCAGCAAAATCGTTTGCAGCAACCCATCTGGGGTTGGATGGGTGCCGATAACCCGTTTGGAATGACGGACTCGTACCAGCCGGCGCAGGGCATGCGCCGGTTCATCACCGGAACGCCTCCGGTGCTGGCCATGCAGCCGCTCAAGGACATGGTTGAACTGATCGCCACGGTGGGAATGGATGCCGTCCGTGGGAAGTCGATCAAGCTGACCGAGTACGCGATCGCGCTTTCCGAGGAGTACCTGGTGCCACTTGGTGCGAAAATCGTGAGCCCCCGGAATCCTGCCGAACGTGGCTCACACATCACCGTGGACCACCCGCTCTTCGCTGATGTCACTGCCACGTTGTGGGAGAAAGGCGTCATCCCCGATTTCCGGCCTCCCCACGGCCTGCGCATCGGCCTGTCACCCTTGAGCACCAGCTATGCCGAAGTCGAGCTGGGAGTCGCGGCCATCCGTGATGCCCTCTCGGAACTGCTGTGAGCCGGAAATGAGTGCCGTCCTTGACGACATGGACTCCCGCCCAGGGAGTACAACCTCGCTGCTCCGTACCGTCATTGGCCTGTATCTGCGTGATGCCGGGGGGTGGATGTCCGCCAAGGACATAGTGAACCTCATGGAAGCGCTGGGGACGTCCGGAACAGTAACCCGGACCGCTTTGGGCAGGCTGCGCAAAAAGGATGTTGTGTTGCAGGAGGCCCGCGATGGTGTCGCCGGCTTCACACTCACCGAGGGCGCTGCAACCATGTTGGCCCGCGGCGACCGCCGGATCTACAACCCCCGCAGCATGTCGGAATCTGATCCCTGGTGCTTGATCTCCTTCTCCATCCCGGAGACGGAGCGCGAGAAACGGCACCAGCTTCGGCGCAGGCTCCACTGGATCGGATGCGGGACCGTGGCCGCAGGCCTGTGGATCTGCCCGGACTCGTTGCGCGTGGAAGTAGAGGAAATTCTGGCCGATCTTGAGCTGCGGGCCATGGCCACCATCTTCGTGACCGAAACCCCGCTGGTGGTTGGCAGCCTCCGGGATGTTGCGTCCAAGTGGTGGGACCTGGACGCAGTAGCCGGATTGCACAAGGATTTTATCCGTGAGCACGGTTCGGGCAGCGATCAAGGGCCAGACAGCCAGGTGCATACTGGCGGTGTGGTGGAGCCTTCCCCTGACGCCTTTTCCACGTATGTCCAGTGCATTGACCGGTGGCGGATCATTCCCTACCTCGACCCCGGGTTGCCGGCGGCATTCCTGCCTGCGGACTGGCCCGGGGCCGAAGGTACGGCGTTGTTCAGCCGGATTGTTGCCACCTACGCCGAACCCAGCGCACAGTTCGTGCGCAACACGTTGCTGGCAACTGCCGGGGCTGCGGTTTCCTGATTGCTAGGCCCCGTTCCGGGCTGAGACTCCCCGCCAATACGGCTCGCCCAGATCTTCGATAGGCGTCTTGGCCGTCTCCCGCGAGAAGAAGGCAGCAACGCCGGCGATCACCATGCACAGGACCGCGAAACAAGCCACGGGGAGCCAGCCGTCATGGCCTTTGCCAAGGAGCAGGCCCGCGATCAGGGGAGCGAAACCCGCCACCACCAAACCCAGCTGGTTCCCCAATGCCATACCGGAATACCGGACCGGGGCGGCAAAGAGCTCAGCGAAGTAGGCAGGCCAGATCCCGTTGAAGCACGAGTACAGCAAGGTCATGTTGACAAAGGCCGCGGCGAAGACCAAAAGAATGTTGCCGGTGGACAACGCCCCGAAGTAGGCGAAGATCGTCACTGAGCACCCGATGGCTGCCGTCAGGAGGAGCGGCCTGCGGCCCACCCGGTCGGACAGCTTGGCAGTCAAGGGCATCACGAACATCGACAAACCAATGGCAACGGCATTGACAGTGAGGATCGCCGCCTTGTCGAACCCTGCAGCGCCGGTTGCATAGGAGAGCCCGAACACCGTGAAGATTGTCTGCATGACCGACATGATGGACATTCCAACTACGCGGAGCACGTCTGCAGATTGGAAGCGCAGGACTTCCCGGAGCGGCATGGGTGCAACCGCCTGCCGGTCTTTGGCTTCCTCGAACACGGGTGTCTCGTCCAAGTGCGTCCTCACCCAGTATGCGATGGCCAGGACAACGATGGACAACCAGAAGGGGATGCGCCATCCCCAGCTCATGAGGGCTTCAGTCGGCAACGCAGCAACAGGGATGAACACGAGCGTGGCAAGTACCATCCCGGAGGCGTACCCGGTCATCACGAAGCTGGTGAAGAACCCGCGGCGCCCTTCCGGAGAGTGCTCCAAAGTCAGCGTGGAAGCACCGGCAGACTCGGCGCCGGCGGAGAATCCCTGGGCCAGGCGGCCAAGCACCAACAGGATGGGTGCCCAGACGCCGATCTGGCTGTAACTGGGCAGGAAGCCGATGCCGAGGGAGGCGAGTCCCATAACGCCCAGGGTGATGAGCAGAATCTTTTTCCGCCCGAGTTTGTCACCGAAATGGCCCATCACCAGCCCACCCACCGGACGGGCCACATACGCCACGCCAAACGTGGCGAAGGCGCCGATCAGGCCGACGGCGGGATCCTCGGACGGGAAGAATAGTGGCCCGAAGACCAACGCAGCGGCGGAGCCGTAGATAAAGAAGTCGTAGTATTCAAGCGTGCTTCCCAGGAACGAGGCGAGGGCCGCTTTACCAGGGGTCTTGCGCAACGTTGAAGGCTGCTGGGTTGATGTTGACATGGCGATTCTCCCTTGAATGCGCAGGTTCGAACAGCTCGAAAGCTATAGCGGAAAATCAACGGCAATGATCTGCTCGCTGTTGGGAAACGAGTACTTCTTGAGTGGTTCATGAAGCGCGTGCGTGTTGTAGGCTTCGATGTCCTCCACGGAATTGAAGTCAGCCACAATGGCGTAATCGAAGGAACGGTCGTGGCGGAGTACGTCGGCGCCGTGGGTGAGCTTCACGAGCCCGGGAATATTGCCGTCCATCCGGTTCAACCCCTCTATCCAGGCAGCCTTGTCCGCATCGGGGAAGTCGTCCTTGAACTTGAAGAGCACGGCGTGGCGGATCATGCTCCAACTCCCGCCCGGACGTCGGTGGCGGCGTAATCTGCCGGTTGGCCCGCGATGGTGCGGCCGGCCAGGTAGCCCATGGTCATGATGGGGCCCAGGGTTGCACCGGCCCCCGGGTAGCCTGCAGCGTAGGCATTCTCCGTGGTGTTTCCGGCGGCGAACAGTCCAGGGATGGGTTGGCCGTCCACGTCCAACACTCTTGCCAAACCATCAGTGGCGACGCCTCCGTTGCTGCCGAAGGCACCGTTGACAACCTCCATTGCGTAAAACGGACCAGTGTGGAGCGGACCCAGGGACGGGTTGGGCCACGGGCAGTCGTCGTCGCCCCAGTACTTGTCGTAGGCGCTCTCACCGCGGCCGAAGTCGGGGTCCTCGCCTTTGACCGCATAGTGGTTGAAACGCTGCACAGTAGCGGCAAGGTTCTCTGCAGGGACACCGATTTTGGCAGCAAGTTCCTCAAGGGTGGAAGCCTCGATCAAATAAGCCGGAGTCGGCTGGCCCGCCCGATGTGCAAGGACCCCGTACCGTTCCAGATAGCTGTGATCGAACACCACGTGTGCCGGGGTGTTCAACGTCTGGTTGTTGGGCGAGTCCCAAGACTGCAGGCAGCGCGCGAGGTCGTTGTAGTTCTGGGACTCGTTGGCAAAACGGCGGCCGTGCCGGTTGACCATCAGCGAACCCGGTCCCTGTCGCTCGAAGCGAAGCAGTGTTCCAACCGGCGCGCCGTCCCTGGTGTCCCCCGTGATGGACATCGGCGCCCACCATGCTTCCCGGGTTCCCCTCGTTTGTGCCCCTACCCGCTGTGCCATCCTGAGGCCATCGCCGGTATTCGAGGGAGGCGAACACATGATGTACAGGCGCGAGGCCAACAGGGAATCCGCCAGGGCCTTGTCCCATTCGAATCCGCCCGTAGCCAGGACGACGCCGTCGTTGGCATGGAAAGTTTCGCCCGACTCGAGTTGGACGCCAACTACTTTGCCGCCGTCGTTCAACAGCCGGTGCCCGCGGGCACCAACCACCAGCGCTGCGTCATCACGGATCAGGCTCGCCAACAACATCGAAACCAGCGCCTGGCCCTTGGCAACAAGCCCCTCTTCCTGCCGTTGGCCCAGCTCCGCCCAAGGGAACTTGGTGAATGCACCCCAGGTTTCGTATTCCTGCATGGTGAACGGAGCCCGGCCATCAGAGCGCACATGGACAGCAAGCTCGCCGAGCGCTTCGCGGATGTTCAATAGTTCGGGTTCAACCGTTCGGCCGCCCTCCACGGATCCCGGCAAATCCTGGCGGTAGTCCGGGAAGTTATCGAGGAAGATGAAACGGACGCCGCATTCGTCTTCAGTGAAACGGAGCATGGCGTCCCCGTAGTTCAGCGCAGCGTCCAAGAGCTCTTCACGGCTCCGTCCGCGCGCCACGGCCCGGACGTACTGTGCGGCAGCTTCTTTGGAGTCGCTCAGTCCCGCTTCGCGGGCGTGGTGGTTGTCGGCCACCCACAGCATGCCGCCCGACACGGCAGAGGTGCCGCCCAGCACGTCAGTTTTTTCGAGCACGACGACGGACTTACCGGCACGTGCGGCCGTCGCCGCTGCGGTCAGGGCGCCTGCGCCGGAACCTACGACGACGACGTCGTAGGTATCGGAGGGTGTGGAGTTCAGGAATTTCATGGTGGTACCTCTCTTAGGGCGTGGTGGGGTGTCTCAGACCGCGGTGTATCCGCCGTCGATGACCAGCTCGGAACCGGTGGTGAACCGGGACTCATCGGAAGCGAGGTAGAGAACGCCATAGGCGATCTCGTCCGGCTCACCCTGCCGGGGAATCGGGTTTCCACCGACCAACTGCTTGTAGTACGCCTCCGCGCCGATGTCCGACTGTTCGGCCGAGCGCCTGCTCATGCGGGTGTTCATGGAGCCAGGGTGGATGGAGTTCACCCTCACGCCGTAGGTGCCATAAGCTGCGGCGTCGGACTTACTGAGGAGGCGGACGGCTCCTTTGGTCGCGTGATACAGCGGCACGTTTCGCCCGCCGGTCAGTCCATGGATGGAGGAAAAGTTGATGATGCTGCCGGATTTCTTCTCGATCATGGACGGAACGACGTACTTCGTCAGGAGCCAGACACCTTTGACGTTGACGTCAAAAATGAGGTTGAAGTCCTCCATCGTGGCGGTGTTGCTGGCACCGGCAGGCCCGATGATTCCTGCCGCATTGACCAGGACATCCGGCGTACCGAGTTCTGCGCTGAGCAGCCGGACGGTTTCCGCAACGCTGGCTTCATCGGTGACATCGACGTCGTACTCGGTAATGCCGGGGTGGTTGGCTGTGGCGGGCGTTCCGGCCCGGTCCAGGCTGGCAACGGTGGCCCCGTGATCGGCCAGCAAACGGGCCGTTGCGCTGCCAAGGTCTCCCCTGCCCCCGGTAATGATGGCCACCTTGCCGGCGACCCGCCGGGTTATGGGTTCCTGATGTGCGTGCGTTGCGGTCTCCATGACCAACTCCTCCTGCCGCGGCATTGCGGCTGCTGAAACCTGGTTGAGGCGCAGGGCAGCACGGAACGGAGCCCAAGGGGCCGTGTGTGTGGTTACCGGGCGAAATGCCCTGCTGGCTTCCACTCTGCCAGCGTGGGTGTGAGTGGAACCACAGCGTTACCGATGAACGGGAATCAGATGCTTCCGTTGCTTTGACGGAGGGCGCCTTTGAGCTCTCCGCGCCATCCGAGTGCCCGGGAAATTCCGCGGGCCGCCGTCATCAGGACCGGCACCCGGGTAGCGGCGTTTTCTTCGTTCCTTGGGACCACGACGCTCAGGGCGGCGACCACTGTATTCGCACGCCCGAAGACGGGGACTGCGATGCCGCTGGATTCGGGGACGATGATCCCTGGCATCGAAGCGAATCCGCGTTGCCGGATGCCCGCCAGATGGCGGCGGAGTTCAGTGGGATTGGTGAGCGTGGCGTCGGTGAATTTCTCCAGGGTTCCCGCCAGGAACAGGTCCTGGTAGGCGGGCGGC
Source organism: Arthrobacter sp. AK01 (assembly GCF_021109375.1). Taxonomy (NCBI): domain Bacteria; kingdom Bacillati; phylum Actinomycetota; class Actinomycetes; order Micrococcales; family Micrococcaceae; genus Arthrobacter; species Arthrobacter sp. AK01. The sequence continues at coordinate 24,763 of NZ_JAJOHP010000045.1, read as the reverse complement.
GAATAGGCCAGCAGTACCAAGCCGGAGGAGGTTCCGTGAACCGGCAGGCGGCCGGCAACCTTGGTGATGTCCACCATGGAATCCCGCGAGCCGATCCGTTCGATGTAGAGAACTTCGTCGGAGTCGAGGATCCCCAAGGTGGTGGAATGCTGGACCACCGACTGTACGTCCTCCATGAAGGGCAGGGCCGCTTCACGGAGACCAACCATCCGGGAGCTCCTGGACACGAGCTCCCACAGCCGCGTGCCGATGCGAACCTCGGCGCTTGCTTCCCGCTCCAGCAACCCTTCGGCGAGGAGTTCGTCCACCAGGCGGTACGTCGTTGTGACAGGGAGCCCTGAACGCCGGGCCAAGGTGGCGACGCTCATGGTGCGGTGGGCGTCATCGAACGCTCCTACCAACCGGACTACTCGCCGGATAACCGACTCACCCGAGGACGAGTTGGCCACTTCAGGCTCCGGACTTCACGCGGGATACGAACCGGAACCTGTCCCCCCGGAAGGCGCTGCGGGTCCACTCCACAGGGGCTCCAGCGGCGTCGCGTGCCAGGCGATGAACCACCAGCAAGGGCGCCCCCATCTCGATTCCCAGCAACCTGACGTCGGCCGGACCAGCCAGGGCGGTTTCCACGGTGTCCTCGACGTCGGCGATATGGATCCCGTAGACATCTGCCAATACGGCGTACAGCGAGCCCGCCTTGGCGAGGTTCGACTTGAATCTCGGAAGCTTGCCGGGCAGCCAGGCCATCTCGTGCGCCAGTGGTTCCCCGTCAATCAAGCGGATGCGCTCAAGCCGGGTTACCGGATCGCCTTGGTCAAGACCCAGGTGGGCTGCGACGTCGGCGTCAGACTTCACGGCATCGAGGGCAAGCACCCTGGAATCCGGGCGCAAACCTTGATTGCGGGCGTCGTCGGAAAAGGACGTCAACTGCCTGACGTGCGTCACTTTCGGGGGCGCGACGAACGTGCCGTGCCCCTGGATGCGACCCAATTTCCCCTCTGCCACGAGCTCGCTGATTGCTTGCCTGACGGTAGTGCGTGACGTCGCGTATTGCTCGGCGAGCGCACGCTCCGTGGGGATGAGCGTGCCGGGCTGGAGGCCGGCGATCAGGCCAAGTACTTCGGTCTTGAGAAGGTAGTACTTGGGCGTTGCCGCTCCGACGTCTGTGGACATATTGGACATCCTACTTGTAGACAACACTATTGGCCTATGCCAATCTTGAGCAGGTTGGTCTAAACCAATTCCGGAACCAATCCGGCAAGACCCTACTTTTCCACAGATTCAAGGACAAAGATGTCGATCCTGCACGACCTACGGCAAACACCCCGGCTCGGGCTCCTGGTGGGCGGCGCTGCCGCGACCGTCGGAGTGATTTACGGCTACGACATGTCGAATATTGCCGGTGCACTCCTCTTCATCACCAAGCAGTTCAACCTCACCACTTCCCAGCAGGAACTGGTGACGACCGCCGTCGTTGCAGGAGAAGTCCTCGGCGCACTGGTGGGCGGCTGGCTCTCCAACCGCCTTGGACGCAAAGCCTGCATGGTGGGCCTCGCCGTGGGTTACGCGCTCTTCGCCGTACTCAGCGCAATGTCGAACGATGTACCCACCCTGCTGATCGCACGGCTCCTGCTGGGCCTGACCATCGGAGTGTCCGTGGTGGTCGTCCCGGTTTTCGTCGCTGAGTCAGCGCCGGCCAAAGTTCGCGGCGCCCTCCTGGTGGCCTACCAAGTGGCAACGGTCATAGGAATCATTGTGGGTTATGTGGCCGCCTATGCCTTGGCCGGCACCGGTTCCTGGCGGTGGATGCTGGGTTTGGCCGCGGTCCCGGCAGTCATTGTCCTGGCCATCGTCATCAAACTCCCGGATACCGCGCGGTGGTACATGATGCGCGGACGGACTGCAGAAGCCAGGAGGACGCTCTCCGCCATCGAGCCGGACAGTGACGTGGAGGCCGAACTCGCAGAGATGCAGCGGGCTATCAGTGAAGAACGCGGGGGTGGCCTTCGCGAAATGTTTCGTACTCCCTACCTGAGAGCAACCGTGTTCGTGGTGGGCCTGGGCTTCTTCATCCAGATAACAGGCATCAATGCAGTCGTGTACTACAGTCCCCGCATCTTCGAAGCGATGGGCTTCAGCGGCAATGCTGCGCTGCTCCTCCTCCCTGCAGCAGTCCAGGTTGCAGCGTTGTTTGCCGTCTTCGTGTCCCTGTCCCTGGTGGACCGGTTGGGGCGCCGCCCGGTGCTCCTGACGGGCATCGGCATGATGGTGCTGGCCAATGTCCTCTTGGTAGGGGTCTTCATGGCAGGACAGAACTTCGGCGGCCTGCTCACTGTGCTGGGCTTCCTCGGCGTCCTTCTTTTCACCGTCGGTTTCACTTTCGGCTTCGGCGCCCTGGTCTGGGTCTACGCCGGCGAAAGCTTTCCTTCGCGGCTGCGTTCCCTCGGAGCGAGCGCCATGCTGACCTCGGACTTGGTGGCCAACGTGCTGGTTGCCGCGTTCTTCCTGACGATGCTCCAGCGACTCGGAGGAGCCGGAACCTTCGCAGTGTTCGGTGTTCTGGCTATCCTCGGATTTATGTTTGTCCGAAAGTTCGCACCCGAAACGAAGGGACGTCAGTTGGAGGAAATACAGCAGTTCTGGGAAAACGGCGGCAAATGGCCCGACGACGAAGCCGGCACCCCTGCCGGTCCCTCAGTAAAAAACGATGAAGCGGCGGCCATCCGGTGACGCCCGCAGTTCTGGGCCTGCACATTGGCGGTTCCAAGACGCACGCCGTCCGCTCAGGCGGTGCACTCACGAGCGAAGAGCAGAGCGGGGCCGTTTCCACGGACGGCGTAGAGATTACCGAAGCCAGTGCCAACCTTTCCTCAGTGGGCCATCAGGGCGCCGATGCCGTCCTGCGGAGGATTGCCGCAAGCGTCGGTGGCGGAATCGAGGCCGTGTGCGCAGGAGCAGCCGGCGCGGACACCCCGGCCAGCCGGGCAGTCCTGTCCGCCCTGCTCACGGAGCACTTCCCAGGCGCCCGTATAGACGTGGTCCATGACACGCGGATCGTGCTCGCGGCGGCCGGCCTCGACGCCGGTGTTGTCCTGGTTGCGGGCACCGGATCGGTGGCGTGGGGCCGCAACCATGACGGACGCGAAGCACGCAGCGGTGGATACGGCTACCTGCTGGGCGATGAAGGCGGCGGCTATTCGGTGGTGCGTGATGCCGTGCGCGAGGCGCTGCGGGAGTATTACGCAGGGCTGGAACCCGGCACTCTTGTCCGCGCGCTCATGGCCGCAACGGCCAGTGTGGATGCGTTGCAACTCATGGACTCCTTCTATGCGAAGCCTGAGCCGGACCACTGGGCTGTGCTCGCTCCGTTGGTCCTTGAACTGGCAACTGAAGGCGATCCGGCCGCTTTGCGGATCCAGGCAGAGGCAGCCCATCATCTGGCCACGCTGGCCAGGCAGGTCTTGGGAGAGCTTGGCTTGGACCTGCCTCTGGTCATGGCAGGCAGTTTGTTGGTGAACCACACCCAACTTGCCGGGTCAGTTGGCCGAAAGGTTTCCTTGGAAGATCCGTCGTTGATCCGGATCCTTAAGCAAACCCCAGTCCACGGGGCGGTGGAATTGGCCCGCCAACTTATCCGGGGCTGATGCAGGGGGCAGGTGATCCGGACGGTTATCCGGAGTAGTCTGGATTTATGCCTTTCACGTGTGGTGGTTGGTAGCAGTGGCGCGGACCAAGCAGCGGTGGCTGCCTGCCGTCCTGATCACCCTTGTGGTGGCGATGGCAGTAATGTTCGGCTCAGTACAGGCCGGCGCCACGGTGTCCCTCCCACCCAAGACCGCCGACGAGGTCCTGGCCATGATCGCGCGCACCGAAGTGCGGGCTCTGTCCGGCACAGTGGAACAGACCGCCGGGCTTGGGTTACCCGAGGTCCCTGCAGGACCGGGAACCGCCCCAGGAGCGGCCTCAGCCATGGAACTGTTGACCGGGTCGCACACGGCCCGGGTTTACCTCGATGGCCCGTTCAAGGCCCGGTTGCAGGTCTTGGACCGCATGGCCGAGCGTGACGTCGTGATCAACGGTGGTGACGCGTGGTTCTACAACTCCGCGGACAACAGCGCGACGCATTTGACCATGCCGGCGCCAAGCAGAGCGGAAGTCCCGTCCTTCGCGGGGCCGAGGGAATCGCTCCCTCCCACGCCATCGCCGGACACCTCTGCGCGGGACGTGCCCACGCCTGAAGCCATGGCGAGCCGTTTCCTGGCCGCCATTGATGACAGCACAGGGGTATCGGTCGGCGAGGCTTCTTCAGTGGCCGGCCGCAGCGCATACCGTGTGAGCCTGCACCCGCGCAGCACGGAAACCCTGGTTGACTCGGTGACCATCGACGTCGACGCGGAAACCGGGCTTCCGTTGGGCATCGAAGTCCGCGCCAAAGGGCAAACCGAACCGGCGTATTCGCTTGCCTTCACTGAGCTGGACCTGTCCACACCGGATGCCATGTTGTTCGACTTCACCCCACCCCCGGGCGCCACTGTGTCGGAGAAGGCACTCCCGGCCAAGCCCGTTCCAACCATGACGGCCCCTGAGGGTTCCCCCACGACCAGCCACCCCCGCCCCACTGTCACAGGACAGGGCTGGGATTCGATCATCGCCTTGCCCGCCGGTTCTGCTCCGTCCGGGCTGACCTCCAATCCCCAGTTTGCGCAAACGCTGGAGCCAGTTGCCGGCGGCCGGGCGTTGAGGACATCGCTGGTGAGCATCCTGATTCTCGACGACGGCCGCATCTACGCGGGCATGGTGCCCTTGGAACGGCTCCAGGCAGCCGCTGCCGCACTGTGAAGGAACCCGTCCCAGCCGAACCCGCCATAGAAACGCACGGCTTGGTCAAGCGTTTCGGCCACCGATCCGCCGTCAATGGAATTGATCTCTCGGTCCCCCGTGGGTCCGTGTTCGGTTTCCTTGGCCCCAACGGTTCAGGAAAGACCACCACCATCCGGGTGCTGCTGGGCCTGGCTTCGGCGAACAGTGGGAGCGTCCGCGTCCTCGGTAAGCCGATGCCGGAGGCCCTGGCAACAGTGCTGCCTGATGTGGGGGCCTTGGTGGAGGGGCCGGGCTTTTATCCTTTCCTCTCAGGCACGGGCAACCTCATGCGCCTTGATGCCGCCGATCGGCATGCTTTGTCCTCTACCCGGCGGCAGCGCGTCCATGACGCCTTGGAACGCGTTGGGCTCAGCCACGCCGCCGGAAAGAAAGTCCGCGCTTACTCGCTCGGCATGAAACAGCGGCTGGGGCTGGCCAACGCCATGCTCAGGCCGCGGGAGCTGCTGGTCCTCGACGAACCAACCAACGGCCTTGACCCGCAAGGGACGCGTGAGGTCCGGGGCCTGGTCCGTTCACTAGCGGCAGGCGGGACCACGGTGTTCGTTTCCAGCCATCTACTGGCTGAGGTGGAACAGATGTGTACCCATGTGGGCGTGATGAGCGCCGGCCGCCTGGTGGCCCAAGGACCTTTGGATGAGTTGCGCGCTGCCGGGCAAACGCACGTTGTGGTGCAAACGCCCGACGTCGAACGCGCCGCCAGTGTCTTGACGCGCCTTGGACTGGTTCCCGGCGAAGCTCCGGGAACTGGAAGCGCGTGGGGATCCACCGCGTTGCTGGGCACCGGACTCAACGGAGTCGAACCCGAGAGGATCGTGGCCGCTCTGGTGGCCGACGGTGTCCGTGTCCGCGGCTTCACCGTGGAAAAAGCGAGCCTGGAAGATCGGTTCGTGTCGCTGACCGGAGAGGGGTTCGACGTTGTCGGCTGAAATTGCTTCGCCTCACGGCGCCGTCATTGGCCGACCGGGAATCGGATGGGCGCTGCTGGGCTCGGAGTTGTCCGTACTGTTCCGCCGGCTCCGCACGTGGGCCATGCTGATCGCCCTGGCTGCCGTGCCCATCCTGATTGCCGTGGCCGTCAAATTGTCCTCCCGGCCCACGACACCCGGGCGGGGACCACTGTTCCTGGACCGGATCACCCAGAACGGCCTGTTCGTCGCAGTGACTGCCCTGGTGGTGTGCGTTCCGCTGTTCCTGCCACTGACGGTCGGCGTGGTGGCCGGCGATACCATCGCCGGCGAGTCCAGCCTGGGAACCCTGCGGTATCTGCTCCTCGCTCCCGCGGGACGGATCCGCCTGCTGCTGGTGAAATATGCCGGGGCCGTTGCTTTCTGTTTCGCAGCGACGGCGACCGTCGCTGCCTCCGGCGCCCTGGCCGGCGTCGTACTTTTTCCCGTGGGCCCGGTGACTTTACTGTCCGGCGACACCATCAGCGTTGGCGAGTCAGCGTTGAGGTCCCTGCTGATCGCTGCGTACATCACGGTGTCGCTCCTTGGGCTGTCCGCGATCGGACTGCTGATCTCCACCTTCACGGATGTGCCGGTAGGCGCCATGGCTGCCACCATCGTCCTTTCGGTGGTCTCACAAGTATTGGACAACCTGCCCCAGCTTGAGTGGCTTCATCCATGGCTCTTCAGCCACCACTGGCTGGGGTTCGCGGATCTGCTGCGCCAACCGGTCTCCTGGACGTCGTTCGCCGGGAATGGGCTCCTCCAAGCCGGATACATCGCAGTGTGCGGCGCGCTGGCCTACGCAAAATTCTCCAACAAGGACGTCTTGTCATAGCTTTGTCGTAGGCTCTTTCCATGGCCAGATTCTTTGACGTGCACCCGGAAGATCCCCAACCACGCGCCATCGGCCAAGTGGTGAACATGCTCCAAGGCGGCGGCCTGATCGCCTACCCTACCGACTCCTGTTACGCGCTTGGCGCCCAGATCGGCAACAGGGAGGCGCTGGACCGCATCAGGAGCATTCGGCACTTGGACGACAAACACCACTTCACCCTGGTGTGCAAGGACTTTGCCCAAATGGGCCAGTTCGTGATGATTGACAACGACATTTTCAGGAGCATCAAGGCCGTTACCCCCGGCAGTTACACTTTCATCCTCCCTGCCACCCGTGAAGTGCCCAAGCGGCTCCTGCACCCGAAGAAGAAGACTGTGGGCGTACGTATTCCGGATCATAGGGTGGTCCAGGCGCTCCTGGCGGAACTGGGCGAACCGCTGTTGTCCAGCACGCTCCTGCTTCCGGACGAAGAAGAGCCCTTAACCCAGGGCTGGGAGATCAAGGAACGGCTGGACAACCAGGTGGAGGGGGGGGGGGGCGCCCGGGGCCCAGGGGGCGCGCCCCCCCCCCGGCATTTGTTGTACACGGGGGGCGCCGACGATATTGGCCGGGGGGCGGGGGCGCCGGCGGGTCCCCCCCCGCCCCCCCCGCCCCCGCCCCACACGCCGCCTCCCCCCCCGGGGGGGGGCGGCCGCCCGGGGCTCCACACCGGGGGGGCCGGGCCAACCGCGGCCGGGGACACTGGATCCGAGCCCACCACAGTGATTGACTTCTCCAGTGGAGCAGCCGAAGTAGTGCGCCGGGGAACGGGCGATCCTTCACGCTTCGAGTAGGCTCAGCGGAAGTGGAAACGGCAGCTCGAATTCAACGCCACCTGCGCGAGTCCCGTCATTTCCAAGGCCAGTGCTGAAGGCTGTGGTGCAATCGGCTGCGGCGGATAGGCCATGAAGATGGCCAGTTGGCGGTTCTCGTCGGCGCTGCTCATGGTGATGCTCCCGTATCCGGGCACGTCTCCGGCATGGCCGTAGTAGGAGCCGTTCGTGCAGTGGTCTTCCCAATGGTCCAAGCCAAGGCCGTAGCCCGCGAACACGCTCCCTTTCATGGAGACGAGACTCTGCGGCGCCAACAGCCGGCCCTCCAGCAGCGTGGCCTGGAACCTGGTGAGGTCCTCCACCGTGGATAGGAGGCGTACGGATGAAGCCCCGTTCGGTACGTGCGGGAACGTCACATCCACCGTCTCCCCGTTCAGCTGGACGTAGCCGTGGACCACATCATCCGGTGTGGCGGAGCCCGGCACGAGCAGCGATGTGGAATCAAGGGTCAAGGGCGACAGGATATCTGTTCGCAGGGACGTCTCCAGGGGCACACCCCTCAACCGCTCCACCAGAAGACCCAGCAGGGTGTCGGCCTGGGGCGATGGCGCAGCAGGCAACTCCGTGGCGTCACCAAGGAGCTGGCGGATCGTCACGGGGTTGCCTGCCGGGACAGATCCTGGCAGGTGGGTGTTGATGGGATCGTCCAAGGCCAGCCGGCCTTCCTCGACGAGCTTCAGCACGGACACGGCCACCATGGTCCGGAGCTGATCCCCACCATCAAAACGGTCACCGGGCTGGACCGAAACCGGCGCAGCACGGCTCCTCACTCCTGCTGCGTGGGTCCACTCCTGTTGGCCGGCCTTCACTTTGATGAGCACCGCCGAGGCGCCTTCGTCGAGCTTCTCCCTGGCGAAGAGTTCCAAGGTGGCCCGGAGCTCCTGGAAGGCCGGCGAAACAGCCATCGTCACCGGCATCGAAGGTTCCAGTGACGGTGTCTGCGATGGTTCCACAAGCGTGGTGGGCTGGGACGGCATCGGCACCGGTGTGCCCGTGCAACCGCAGAGGAACAGCCCGCACACGACTGCGGCGGTCAGGGCCAACCTCGCTGCACTTTCCGGCATGCGGACTCCCGCTTACTCCTCCTGCTTGCGGGCCCGGCTCGGCTGCACGCGCATGGGCTCGCCCGGCATCTTGGGGAACTCCGGTGGGAACGGCATTTCGCCTTGACCATTCTTCACGTCCCTCTCCCACCACCCGAGCAGGACGTCGATGCCGCCAGGCTGTTCGTGCATGGACGCCCACGGGTCCCCCACCGACGTCAAACGGTCCGGAACAGTGGCGATGGTGTATTTTGCCGGGTCGGCGTTCTCCAGTTCATCCCACGTCAGCGGACAGGACACCTGGGCCAGTGGCACGGCCCGTGGGCTATATGCGCCGGCGATGGTCCGGTCCCGGTTGGCCTGGTTGAAGTCCACGAAGATCCTTGTCCCGCGTTCCTCCTTCCACCACGCGGTGGTGACTTTCTCCGGCATGCGGCGCTCCAACTCCCGTCCAGCGGCAATCACGGCGTGGCGTACGTCGAGGAACTCATGCTTGGGGTGGATCGGCGCGTACACATGGAGTCCGCGGTTGCCGGAGGTCTTGATGAACGCCGTCAGTCCGGCTTCCGCCAGAACGTTGCGGAGTTCCTGCGCGGCAGGTATCGCGTCGGCGAAGTCGGTTCCGGGTTGGGGGTCGAGGTCGATTCTCAACTCATCCGGATTGTCGGGATCGCTGGCCCGGGACGCCCAAGGGTGGAATACCACCGTATTCATCTGCGCCGCCCACACAGCCGCTGCCGGCTCATCGATCACCAATTGTGGATGCGACCGGGCACTGGGATACGTCACCGGGACCGAGCGGACGTACTCCGGAGCGCCCTTGGGCGGATTCTTGGAGAAGAACATCTCCCCCTCAATGTTGCCTGAGTACCGTTGGAGGCTGATGGGCCGGTTCCCGTTGGCGGTGACAAACGCTTCGCCGACGTCGATGAGGTAGTTGGCAAGGTCCAGTTTCGTCAGCCCCGCCTCCGGCCACATGACCCGGCTTGGACTGGAAATCCGGACCTCCCGGGGGCCGTCGGGACCGGGCACAGTAACGGTGGTTGCTTCGCTCGCCATGGGCACAAGCTACCCCGTTAAGGCCACGCGCGTCAGCACCCACGGCGTTTTTGCTGCAATGGGCAAAGATGGATACATGCCAAATACTGAAACACCTGTTGCCATCGCTGTCGGAGAGTCCGACATATCCGCCCTCCACATCCGGCCGGATCATCCGTTTGCCACGTTGGTGGTGGCGCACGGCGCCGGGGCCGGGATGGAACACCCGTTCCTCCAGGGGTTCGCTATGGCGATGGCTGACCTAGGGGTGGCCACCCTGCGGTTCAACTTCCCCTACCGCGAGGCCGGCAGGCGTTTCCCTGATCGCCCGCCGCTGGCCATCGCCACCTGGCGAACGGTAATGGACAAGGCCGCCGGGCTCAGCAACGGCGAGCCCCTCTGGGCGGCCGGCAAGTCCTTCGGTGGGCGCATGGCGTCCATGGCCGTCGCCGAAGGAATGCCTGCCAAAGGTCTGGTGTATCTCGGCTATCCACTGCACGCGCCCGGAAAACCGGAGAAACTGCGCGACGAACACCTCTACGGCGTCACGGTTCCGATGCTCTTCCTCCAAGGCACCCGGGATACGTTTGCAACACCGGACCTGCTGGAGGGCGTAGTGGACAGGATCGGTCCGACGGCGACACTCCAGTGGAGCGAAGGCGGTGACCATTCGTTCGCGGTCAAAGGCTTGAAGCGCAGTGCCGCCGAGGTGGGAGCATCCCTTGCCCCGGCAGTGGCGTCCTTTATCCGGGCCAACTCCTAGGGGCTACTTCGGCAGTGGCTCGTGGCGAAGGTAGGACCGGCGGAAACGCCCCGTTCCGGCACTGAGGGCGCGCAGATCGATCGCGTACCGCAGCAGTTCCTGATCAGGAACTTCCGCACTGATGTCCGTTCCCTGGCCGTCTGCCGCGGTGGTGCCCGTGACCCGGCCGCGCCGCCCCGAAAGATCGCTCATGACCGCACCCACATAGTCATCGGGAACGCTGATGACTACTGATGAGACAGGTTCCAACAGTTGGATTTTGGCGGCCGCGGCGGCCTCGCGGAGTGCCAACGCTCCCGCTGCTTGAAAGGCTGCATCGGATGAGTCCACGCTGTGGGTCTTTCCGCCCACCAAGGTCACCTTGATGTCCACCACAGGGAACCCCGCAGACACACCCTTGAGCATCTGCGAACGGATCCCCTTCTCCACGGACGTAACGAACGTCCCGGGAATGGCGCCGCCGATGATCTTGTCCGTGAAGGCGAATCCTTCACCCCGGCCGAGGGGCTCCACCTCGATGTCGCAGATGGCAAACTGCCCGTGGCCACCGGATTGCTTGACGTGACGCCCGTGTCCCGCAGCCTTGGTGGCGAAAGTTTCCCTCAGCGGGGTGACTACGTCCACGGTCTGCAGTTTGACGCCCTGATGGCGAAGCCTGTCCAGGACCACCTCAGCGTGGGCCTCCCCCATGCACCAGAGGATGAGCTGGTGGGTGTCCTGGTTGCGCTCCAAACGAAGAGTTGGATCGGCGGCAGCCACCTTTCCGATGCTCTTGGCCAGTGCGTCTTCGTCACTGCGGGAGGCGCCCTCGATGGCAATGGGCATCAAGGGCTCGGGCATGTTCCAGGTCTCGATCAACAGCGGAGCCTCGCGGTCCGAGACAGTGTCTCCGGTCTCGGCGGTGGCAAGCTTGCTGATGGCGCAGATGTCACCGGCAATGCACTTCGGAACGGCCTTCAGGCTGGAGCCAACAGGCGAGTAGAGATGCGTGACGCGTTCGTCGGCGTCGTGGTCTTCGTGTCCCCTGTCCGCCAGCCCCCTGCCGCCGACATGTATCGAGGAGTCTTCGCGCAGGGTCCCGGAGAAGACCCGAACCAAGCACACGCGGCCGAGGAAGGGATCTACAGTGGTCCGAACCACCTCGGCGGCAAGGCGCCCGGTTGGATCACATTCCAAAGGCTTCAATGATGAACCGTCGGGTTTCATCACAGCGGGAGCGATGCGTTCCAACGGCGATGGCAGGGCATCGGTCACCAGGGCCATGAGCTCCGGTAGGCCCAACCCCGACTCGGCAGACGTCGGGATCACCGGGAAGAAACTCCCCCTGGCCACAGCGGTTTCCAGATCACTGACCAGGTCCATCAGAGGCAACTCTTCCCCGCCGAGGTACCGGTCCATGAGGGTTTCGTCTTCGCTCTCGGCGATGATGCCTTCGATCAAGGTTCCCCTGGCTTCTTCGACGTCCGCGACCGGCAGGCCTTGATGATCGGCGCCCTCCAGCACTCCGATGAGGCCGGCGTTGCCGGACGCGGGAAGGTACAGCGGGAGGACCGACTCGCCAAAGGCTTCCTGGCACCTCACGACGGCGGCACTGAAGTCAGCGCGCGGGTGGTCCAGTTTGCTGATCACCACCACCCTGGGCATACGGACGTTCTCGCACTCGCCCCACAAGGCAGTGGTGGCACCGTCAATGCCGTCCAAAGCCGACACAACAAAAAGGGCCGCATCGGCGGCCCTCAAACCAGCGCGAAGTTCGCCGGTGAAGTCGGTGTAACCGGGGGTATCAATCAGGTTGACCTTGACGTCTCCTACCAGGATTGGTGCGACGGACATGGTCACGGACCGTTGTTGGTGGATCGCCGAAGGGTCGGAATCACTCACCGTGGTGCCCTCGCTGATGGAGCCCATGCGGGAGGTGGCGCCCGTTGCTGCGAGCAGGGCCTCGACGAGCATCGACTTACCTGCCGCTGAATGGCCGACGAGTGCAACATTCCGGATGCGGGCAGGATCACTTGCTGCCAATGCCAATGCCGATCCGTTATCGCTCCGCTTGGCCTCGGGCGTTCCGGTGCCGCTTCCCTTTGCAGTTTCGCGTGTGCCCTTCGCGGACATGGGCACCTCCTGGTGTTATCTCCCGGCACGGAGTCCGAATGCCAAACACTTCGAACGTTAAAGAGGATTGGACACCCAAAAGCGACCACAGGGCAAGGGGCAGGCAGCGAGCAACGCGGACCAACCGCCGTCGAACCGCGGAAGCGCAGCCAAACAGCGGTCTATACGGCGAGCATGCCCCACAACAACCAGGCGGACGCTGCTGCGCATCCCGCAATCACCGCAGTGAAACCCGATAACCACACGAATACGGGGACGCCCGTAGTGCGGCCAAGGATGAACGCATCGGATGCCGCGAGCCTTTCCCGGCGCCGGGTGTGGACGCCGGCAAGCTTGAGGAGGTCCCGGACGCCGCCGACGGACAGGGCGATGCCGAGGGCAAGCACGACATAGTTAACGGTGGTGGGGGCTGCAAACAGAACCAGGACCTGGGCGACGGCGGCACTGAGTACCGCCACGAGGATCCCGGTAAGGTTTCGCAGGAAAATCAGCGACACCAGCAGGACCACGGCTCCGACGGACATGGCCGCGCCCGACCTGCCTGCGGCACAGGCGGCAATCAGGCCCAGCCCGACCACGGCGGGCGCCGGGTAGCCCCAAAACCCTGACCATGCCGCACCAAATGCGCTCCGTCCACTGCTGACGAGGCGGCCGGAATGGTCGAGCCCGATGCGGAGGCTGTGCACGAAGCGGCCGGTCATCAGCGCCGCATAGGCGTGGCCGAGTTCATGGACGAACGTTACATAGAGGCCGAACCAGCGCCACGTAACGCGTGGAATGCTCAGGAGGATGGCACATGCGAGGATGCCGAGCAGCGCAGGCAATGGCACTGCCGTGGTGTGGGTCTCCGAGAAACCGCGCACCACGGAGTCCCACCAGGTTTGGGCGATATTCCCGGCACCTTCCACCGTCACAGCACCGTCGACTGAAGACGCGCGTGGAGGCCGGCGATGAGGATCTCGAGGCCGAAATCGAAGGCCGCCTCACCGCGCTTCCCAGCCGGACCTGCTTGGGCCAGGGCGCCGGTAAGCCTGGGGAATCCCTGGGCGGGCGGCGCCCAGACAACGTCCGGGGCGGCGAGGTCCAGTGCGAAACCGAGCGCGAAACTGTCGATGGTGGAGATCGCTGACACCACGTCCCGGCCACGGAATCCCGCACTCTCAAGTGCCACGGCAAGGTTCTCGTAGAGGGCAAGAACCTGATTATCCTGAACCGTTTGGAGGACCAACAGCGGAGCGAGCCGGGGATGGCGTGCAAAAGCGTCACGGTAACTTCTGACGATCGCCCTGAGCGCGGCCTCCCAATCCTGCCCGTCCCCGAGGACATAGGGGCTCTCAGCGATGATCCGGCCGCGCATCAGTTCAAGGATCTCCTCACGCCCGCTGACGTGGTTGTAGATGGACGACTGGCTGACCCCGATCCGCTTGGCCAGTTTCGGCAGGCTGAAGTCCCCTGCCTCGTCCACCAACTCAAGAGCGGCGGTAACGAGTGCATCGATGGATATCAGCGGGACCAGCGGGCGTGCCATACGGGTGTCTCCATTCAGGGTTGTTGTTACGACTCTAGCCAGAAGTTTGCGTCGAAGTATTGTGCTGCGAGTCACAAGACCCTACGATAAACGAAAGCCTTTCGCTTTATGTTCCATCCTCCTAAAACTTCCCTCCCCCAATAACCACAGAGGACCCCCATGTCTGACCTCGAAACCCGACCTCCAGCAGCGGATGCTGGAAGCGGGCTCAAACGGAATGCCATTGGCACTGGCGGCATTGCCTTCCTGGTAATTTCTGCCGCAGCCCCGTTGACTGTCATGGCCGGCGTGGCGCCTGTAGCCATCGGCACCGGGGGCATCGGCGCCCCCATGGGCTACGTCATTGCCGGCGCTGTCCTGCTCGTCTTCGCGATCTCCTTCATGGCCATGACCAAACACGTCAAGGCCGCCGGCGGTTTCTACACCTACATCACCCTGGCCATGGGCAAAACAGTGGGGCTGGCCTCGGCCATTCTGGCAATCGTGTCCTACAACTGCCTGCAAATCGGCGTCTACGGACTCTTCGCGGTCCAAACCCAAGCCATGCTGAGCACCCTCTTCGGCCTGGACGTACCGTGGCCGGTAGTTGCTTTGGTTGCTATTGCGGCCGTCTGGTTCCTCGGCTACCGCGGGATTGATGTCGGCGCCAAAGTCCTGGGCGTCCTCCTCATCGCTGAGACCGCCATCCTGGGCATCATGGGCGTGGCAATCCTCGCCCGTGGCGGCGCCCAAGGAATCAGTTTCGCCTCGTTCTCCCCGGAGCACGCGTTCACCCCCGGAGTCCTTGCCATCCTGGCGATCTGCTTCGCGGCCTTCATGGGCTTCGAATCCACCGTGCTGTACCGGCGTGAAGCACGCAACCCGGACAGGTCCGTCCCGCGGGCAACCTACATCGCCGTTGGGTTCATGTCCGTGTTCTACGCTTTCATCGTTTGGACCGTCATCCAGGCCTACGGTGACGGAAACGTGGTGGCAGCTGCCGGCGAACTGGCGGATGGAATGTTCTTCGCCACCATCAATGAGTACGTAGGACCGTGGGCCGAGGTGGTCATGTATGTCCTCATCGTGACCAGCGTCTACGCCTCGCAGCTGGCCTTCCACAATGCTATTAACCGCTACGTCTACATGCTTGCCAAAGACGGCGTCCTCCCGGCTTTCCTCGGCAGGACACACCCCAAATACAAGTCGCCGCATCGCGCTGGGCAGATCCAAACCATCCTGGCCGCCGTCGTCATCATCATTTGCGCCATTGCCGGAGCCGACCCCTACAAGCAGTTGCTGATCTGGGTCAACACCCCAGGGATCTTCGGGATCGTTGCGCTGCAGGGCCTGGTGTCGGTCGCAGCGTTCATCTACCTGCGTCGCAACCCCGCGGCGGTCACCAACCGCCTGCTCCTTCCGCTCAGCGTCGCCTCGGCCATCCTGCTTTTCGGCGTAGTGGCGCTGATCGCCATCAACATCGAGCTCCTCACCTTTGCCGATGCGTTGACCAACACCATCCTGATCCTTGTTTCCCCCATCGTTTTCCTGGCAGGCCTGCTGATTGCCCGCAGCCTGCGCACCACCCGCCCCGACGTCTTCGCCCGGATTGGAAGCTACGAAACCCATGACTCCTGACCTCATCGTCCTTGCCGACACCATCCACACGATGGATGGGCAAACCCACGGACAGCCTGTCCAGGCCATAGCCGTCCGCGGTGGCGTGATTACCGCCGTCGGCAGCCGCCTGGATGCCCAGCAGTGGCAGCAAGCCGGCACGCGGGTGGTTGACCTGGGCAGCGCCACGCTTACTCCGGGCCTGGTGGATTGCCATCTCCATCCGGTATTCGGCCTGGACCTGACTATCGGCGTTGACTTGTCCGGAGCGACGACGCTGGATGAGGTCAAAGCCCTGCTGTCGTCGGAAGCTGCCAACGACGCCGGTTGGTTGCGTGGATGGGGACTGAACCCGAATGCCTTTGGGACAGCGCCGTTGCACCGCAGCGTCTTGGACGACGTCAGCGGCCACAAGCCCGCAATGATCAGGTTGTTCGACGGCCACTCGGCCCTGGCCAACAGCCGGGCGCTGGAACTGGCCGGCATCCACGGTCCGCACGAATTCGCGCAGGCTTCCGAAGTGGTGTGCGATTCCGACGGCGACCCCACCGGCTTGTTGCTTGAAGCCGCAGCCATGGAGCTCGTCCAACGGCACATCCCGCAGGAGACCTTCAACCAACGTAAGGCACGCCTCGGCGATCTCTTGAAGGACTTCGCCCGCTCGGGACTGACGGGGGGCCACATCATGGACCACAGTGACGAATCCAGCGCACTCTTCCAGGCGTTGGAGTCCGACGGCGGGCTGCCGCTGCGGCTGCGGGCAGCGCCGTGGTGCATGCCGGGCAGCGATGAAACCGACTGGAAGGAACTTGCCCGCACGATTGGTACGGGCGGCCGCCGGTGGTCCGTTGAAGCCATCAAACTCTTCGTCGATGGAACCGTGGACAACGGGACAGCCTGGCTCTACGAACCTGATGTTCACGGCCAGTCGACCGCACCATTCTGGCCACGGCCGGAGGAATATACCGCGGCCGTCCGCTACTTCGCATCGCGCGGTATCCCGACAGCGACGCATGCCATTGGTGATGCGGGAGTGGAGCATGTGTTGACTGCATTGGAGTCGCTCCCCGGCATTGTTCCAGCGGACATCCTGAGCCAGACCGTCCACAGGATCGAACACCTCGAGACCGTCCCGGACGCGCTCGTCGCTCGTTTCAAGGGGTCGCGCGTGGTGGCCAGCATGCAACCTACACACTGCACCCACTATTCCCTCGCGGATCACAGTGACAACTGGTCGACCCGTCTCGGCACTGAAAGGGCGGAGCGGGCATGGCGCTGCAGGGACCTTCGCGAGGAAGGCGTGACGTTGGGCATCGGTTCGGATTGGCCGATCGCACCCTTTGAGCCACTTCCGATCATCGCCGATGCACAGTTGCGCCGGAGATCCGGACATCCGGAGCAGGAACCCATCGCGCCGGCCCAGGCACTCACCGCACTCCAGGCGCTGGAGGGCTACACCTCGCACGCGGCAAAAGCTGCCGGCCTGTGGGACGTGTCGGGCTCCATCACAGTAGGAAAACGGGCAGACTTCACCGCGTTCGAGCACGACCCCCTGACCACAGCCCCGGACGAGCTGGCCGCCAGCGCCGTAGTGGGAACGTTCGTGGACGGCGAGATCCAGTTCATGCTGGAACGGCTGGCCTAGCTGGAGGGACCGGACCCCATCCGGTTCTTCGTCCTGGCGGTGGCCGGCGCGGTCCAAGGGTCTTCGGGCCAGGGATGCCTGGGGTAGCGACCACGCATCTCGGCCCGGACCTGGGCGTACGGACCGGACCAGAAAGACGCGAGGTCATCAGTAACGGCCAGGGGCCTGCCTGCCGGTGACAGCAAGTGAAAGAGCACAGGTACCCGGCCCTCGACGAGGTGCGGCGTGCGGTCCCAGCCAAAGCATTCCTGGAGTTTGACCGCCACAACCGGCCTGCCGCCGTCGCCCGTATCCCCACGGTCCGAAACTTCGGGGTAGTCGATCCGCACCCGCGAGCCGCTGGGGACCTCAAGCCGCTCGGGCGCGAGGCTGTCCAGACGGGATGCCTCGGGCCAGGGCAGCAGTCGCCGCAAAGGTTCCGTGAGGTTGATGGAATTAACGGAGGTCCCGGTGGCCATCGCTTCCAGTTCCGGGGCCAGCCAGTCCTCAAGCCGGGCCAGGAGATTGGGCTCACGGACGTCGGGCCAGGGATCGCCGAGCTGGTGATATAGCAACGCCAGCCGCCTTCGCAGGGCATCAGCTGTGGCGGACCAGCCAATGGTCGCTAACCCGGCCTTTCCCAGCGCCGCAGCAACAGCGTGACGTCCGGCCTCCGCGCTGGGACGGACAGGTGTGGACGACAGGACGATCGCGCCCAGTCGGCGTTCCAGCCGGGCAGTCACCTTGCCCTGGTCAAACTTCGCCTGCACCCTGCTGACCAGTAGATCCGGCGCCGCAGCTTCGGCGAGTTCCGCCGTCAAGGGAGCGGCTGAGCGGATCACGGCACCCGTTCCGGCTGCATCGCGGCCCTGTGCGCGAGACACTTCGGCCACCGCAAGCCAGTGATGCCCGGACAGTGGACTTCCCGCCGGCAGCCCTGCCCGCGTCCCGGATGACAGCAAGTACGTGGTGGATCCATCACCGGGAACCAGCCGGGCCACCCGGTCAGGGAACGCCAACGCCACCACAAAGCCAGGCGCTTCCCTCGCGGTGACCTCCGTCTTCGGTAGTGAAGGCACGACGGCGGCCGCCTCCTGACGCGCGATCGATTCCATCCGCTTCGCGTCCTCAGCGAATCGCCGGACACCGGGGTCGGAGCCGGACCGCAGGGAGGTCAGGAGCCTTGTGAGGTCTGCGCCCGGTGCACGCTGGTCACCGGAGACCAGGGCCACCGTCTCGGCCGCTGCACGTTTGCCAACTACCGCAGCTCCATCCAGCAGGGCGCGGGCAAGCCGTGGGTCTGCGGGGACACGGGCCAAGGTCTTGCCCAAGGCGGTGACTGAGCCGTCGGCTGAGGCAGCGCCAAGTTCCCGAAGAATCTCCATGGCATCGTTCATGGCCCCGGGCGGGGGCGCATCAGGCAACTTCAGGCCCTTGCCGCCCGGCGCACCCCAGCACGCAAGGACGAGCGCGGCTCCGGTCAAGTCTGCGACCGAGATTTCGGGCGTTTGATGCGCCGGGGAGGCCGCCAAGGCCTGCTGGTCGTAGCAGCGGACCACGGTGCCCGGTCCTTGCCGCGCAGCGCGGCCAGCACGTTGCTCGGCCGAAGCCCGCGAGCAGGACACTGTCACCAGTCCGGACATTCCACGGCCTGAGTCCCGCCGCGGTTCCCTTGACAGCCCGGAATCAATGACCAACCGCACGCCGGGAACGGTAAGGGACGATTCCGCAAGGGCAGTCGACACGATGATCCGCGGCGGGCCTCCTGGCGCCCGGCCTGAAACGGCGCGGTCCTGGGCGTCCGGCCCGATCTGGCCGTGCAACTCCAGTACCTCAACGTCCCCCTGCACCTGGGCGCGAAGGCGCGTCACGACGTCGGACACTTCACGGGCGCCAGGGAGGAAAACCAGCGCGTCCACGTCGTCGTGCTTGGCCAGCGCCGCAGCGTGGGTTGTCGCTGCAGTGCGGGCGATGTGGTCCAGGAAGCTGCGGGCCACGCCCCGGTCGTTGAGCCGGTGTTCAGCGGCAGGAGCCCATTGAACCTCCAGGGGATACAGCGCGGACGGGCAGTCGACGACGGGAGCCGGCCCGCCGTCGGCATCCCCTGACCCGTTCCGCCCCAGCAGTGCGGCAAAGCGTGCGGCATCCAGGGTTGCCGACATGGCCACCACCATGAGGTCGTCCCGGAGTTCCCGGACCTCGGAGAGCATGCCGACAAGGAGGTCCGTTTCCAGGCCCCGCTCGTGGACCTCGTCCAGAACTACGGCATCGGTGCTTTCGAGGCCGGGGTCGGCGAGGAGACGTCGGAGAAGGATGCCGGGCGTGACGAACTCCACCATGGTTTCCTGGCTGGTCTTGCTCTCACCACGGACGGTGTAACCCACTTTGCCGCCCAGGCGGCTGCCGTCCAATGAGGCCAGACGGCGGGCTGCTGAACGGGCAGCAACACGCCGCGGCTGGGTGACGACGACACGTGTCCGGCCTGTTTGTCGTTGATCGATAAGGTTGGCCAACAACGGTGGAACCAAGGTGGTCTTGCCTGTACCAGGTGGTGCTTGCACGACTGCAGTGCCGCCGTCGCCCTGATTCTTCACGGCGTTTGCCAAGGCCTCAAGGGAATCAGCGAAGACCAAGCCCTTGCCGATGGTGTCCAGTCTGAAAGGCACCATACATTTGCGCGTGGGCCCGGGCCGGGGAACGGCCACGCCCGCTCCCGGGGGCGGGGCCTTTCCTGTGGCTTCTGTGCCTGCCGTGCCTGTTAGCCGATGGTGGAGGCGTCGATGACAAAGCGGTAGCGGACGTCCGAGGCAAGGACGCGTTCGTACGCATCGTTGATCTTGCTGGCCGGGATGACCTCGATCTCAGCGCCCAATCCGTGTTCTGCGCAGAAGTTCAGCATTTCCTGCGTTTCGCGGATGCCGCCAATGGCTGAACCGGCGAACCGGCGACGACCCGTGATCAGCGAGAATACGTTCACCGGAAGTGGTTCGGCCGGAGCGCCAACGTTGACCAACGTTCCATCAAGCGTCAGCAACTGAAGGTACGCACTGATGTCGATGGAGGCGCTGACCGTGTTGATGATGAGGTCGAACGTACCGCCGAGCTGCTCGAAGGTGCTGGGATCGCTGGTGGCGTAGTAGTGGTCCGCGCCAAGCTGCAGCCCGTCCTCCATCTTCTTCAGTGACTGCGAAAGGACCGTGACCTCAGCGCCCATGGCGTGCGCGATCTTGACGGCCATATGGCCGAGCCCGCCGAGTCCGACGACGGCAACCTTCTTGCCAGGGCCGGCGCCCCAGTGGTGGAGCGGCGAGTAGGTGGTGATGCCTGCGCACAGCAGCGGCGCAGCGACATCGAGGTCCAGGCCGTCCGGGATGGTGACGACGAAGTCCTCGTTCACCACCACGTGGCTGGAGTAGCCGCCCTGGGTGATGGTGCCGTCGCGGTCAACAGCACCATACGTGCCCACATTTCCGTTGAGGCAGTACTGCTCTTCTCCGGCACGGCAGTTCTTGCATTCCTTGCAGGAGTTGACCATACAGCCGACGCCCACACGGTCGCCCACCTTGTGTTTGGTGACCTCCGGGCCGACCTCAGTGACGATGCCGGCGATTTCATGGCCGGGAGCCAGCGGATACTGTTGCGGGCCCCAGTCGCCGCGAACGGTGTGGATGTCGGAGTGGCAGATGCCGGCGAACTTGATGTCGATGTGGACGTCGTTGGGGCCCACCTCACGACGTTCGATGGTAGTCAAGGTCAGGTCGCCCGTGGCCGAGGGGGCAGCGTAAGCATTAGCGGTAGGCATGTTTCTCCTGCGTGGTTCTCTTTGTTGGATAACTCCATCTAACCCTGATTCCCTGAACGGAAGGAGTTACTGCTGTTAGGGGTAATGACAGGGACTCCCTTAGCTGGTCATAGGCCATACCGTTGAAAGCATGGACAACCGGACTGAGACGCGCGACTTTCTTGCTACCCGGCGGGCGAAAATCACCCCCGAACGGGCTGGGCTGGCAGCCTATGGTGGCAACCGCCGTGTCCCGGGCCTTCGTCGCGGGGAGGTGGCCATGCTCGCCGGAGTGAGTGTTGAGTATTACACCCGATTGGAGCGCGGAAATCTCTCCGGTGTCTCGGAAAGCGTACTGGAGTCCCTGGCCAACGCACTGCAGCTTGACGACGCCGAACGCGCCCACCTTTACGACCTCGCACGAGCGGCGAGCGACGGCGGCAGGTCTCGTCGTCGTCCGATCCGAAAGCAGGCCATCCGGCCAGGCGTGCAACTTACCCTGGATGCAATCACCGGATCGCCCGCGTTCATCCGCAACGGGCGCCTGGATTTGCTGGCGACCAACGCCTTGGGCCGGGCGCTGTACTCGGACATCTACGACAGCCCGGCCGGGCCGCCCAACCATGCGCGCTTCCTCTTCCTTGACCCGCGCAGCCACGATTTCTATACGGACTGGGAACGTGCCGCCAACGACACCGTGGCCATCATGCGGACCGAAGCCGGCAAGGATCCCTACGACAGGGGGCTCAGTGACTTGGTAGGCGAGCTGTCGACCCGCAGCGAGGAATTCCGGGTCCGATGGGCGTCACACAATGTCCGCCAGCACTACACCGGGAAGAAGCACTTCCGTCACAGGATCGTGGGCGACCTGCATCTGTTGTACGAGGCATTGGATCTGTCCGCCGACGCCGGCTTGACCCTGACCGTCTACAACGCCGAACCCGGCACGGGCACAGCGGACGCGTTGCAACTGCTCGCAAGCTGGGCCGCCACCACGCTGGAGATTCCCCGGGAATCAGCGCCTGCCCGAAACATCCACAACCAGTAACCCGGAACGATAAAGGAATCATGGACATCTTCCCCAAGACCATCAGCACCAAAGGACCCGCAGAACTCTTCACCGGTGATGTCTACTTTGACGTCATCGCCAAGGGTGAAGCTCCCTCGCAGCTGCGGGTCAATCTCGTCCGCTTCGCACCGTGTTCCCGCACCGCATGGCACACCCATGCCGCTGGGCAAACACTGCACGTCACTGACGGGGTTTGCTTGGTTCAGGCCCGCGGCGGCGAGGTAAAGGTGGTCCAGGAGGGCCAAACCATCTACACACCTCCAGGCGAGTGGCACTGGCACGGCGCTGCCCCTGACCACTTCATGAGCCACTTGGCCATGTGGGAAACCACCGGGGTTGCTGATGGTTCCGAGACGACCTGGGGCGAGTTGGTCAGCGACGAGGAGTATGGCTACCCGGGGTGAACGAACATGATCGATTGTGGTGGACGCATTGACCGGCGTTTGACCGGCGCGAATAATAGGGGAAGCGCTTTCCATTACTCACCGCGGAGTCAACAACGTGAATGCCCCTCACCACCTCAGCTACGACTACTCCCCTTGGACGTTCTGGACTTCCGCATCGGATGTGGAGCGCGAGGCACAGCACGAGTATCAGAAGGTCTTCGCGGAACGGGCCGGAGTCACTATCGGTGAACGGGCATTCCTTTCGCCCCTTGCCAGCGTCGATCCCGATGCCCTCTCCATCGGCGCCGACTCGTTTATTGCTGCTCACGCATATGTCACCGGCACCATCACCATCGGCAACGACTGCACCGTCAACGCCTTCACCGTGGTTCGAGGCAACGTCACCATGGGCAGCGGCGTGCGGATAGGTGCCCATACGTCCATCCTTGGCTTCAACCATTCGATGGATCCGTCCGAACCGGTCTTCAAGCAACCACTGACCAGTAAAGGCATCCAGCTTGGGGACGACGTCTGGATCGGCTCCAACGTTGTGGTCCTTGATGGAGTTACCGTCGGATCCCATGCTGTCCTGGCCGCCGGTGCCGTGGTCACCAAGGATGTCCCGGAATGGTCGATTGTTGGAGGGAACCCGGCCCGCCGGATCCGGGATAGGCGGGAGACCGCTTCAGCTGGACCATCCGGTGCCGGGGAGTCTGCGTTCGACGACGAGTTGTTGGCCAGGTTGGCGGCCTTCGCCGATGCAGCACGCGCTGACGCTCCTGCGATTCTTTCGAGGAACTGGACGTCTGCCGCCGGTGGCAGTTATGTGGACCGGCCTGGCACGGCGCCGACCGTTAGGGCGCACTGCGATGCAGTTGAAATAGCGGATCTGCTTCTGGGTTGTGCCCCGTTGGAACTGTCGCGTGAGGAGCACATATCGCGGCTTCAGAATCTCCAGGATCCATTGACAGGCCTGGTTCCGGAACTGGGTTTTGATCCACAGGGTTCCGATGGCGGACTTCGGTTCGGTTCCGGCCCTGCCACGTACCACGTCCTATCCGTGGGATACGCAGTGGATCTTCTGGGCAGCCGGTTCCTTTACCCGGTGCATGCCGTGGCAGAGATGGACCCGGCTGGGTTGGTGGCGTCCCTGGAGGCCCTGCCTTGGCGTCAGGAAGCCTGGGAGTCCGGCGCGTGGGTGGACGCTTGGGGAACTGCCGCCTGTTGGAACCTCGCCCAAAGGCATCCGAACTCCCCTGGTTCAGTTGAGGCGATGTTCGGCTGGCTGTTGACGCACGTCAATCCTGGGGCCGGTACATGGGGTACCCCCACGGCCGACACCCGGTTGAAAGTAGTGAACGGATATTACCGCCTCACCCGTGGCACGTTTGCCCAGTTCGGCTTGCCGGTCCCCAACGTTGAGCGCCTGGTGGATACCGTCCTTGAGCACTCCAAGGACCCACGATATTTCGCTCCCGGCCGGCAGAACGCGTGCAACGTCCTGGACGTTGTCCATCCTTTATGGCTTGCGTCGAAGCAGACGATGCACCGCCGGGATGAGGTGAATGCATGGGCTGCGACCCAGCTGAAGCAGGCCCTTGCCTGGTGGCATCCGGGCGAGGGAATTGCCTTCAGCGCCGCGCCGGAGAGCGGCAGCCAGCATCTGCCAACCCTTCAAGGAACCGAGATGTGGCTGGCCATCATCTGGTATCTCGCGGACCTTCTCTGTAGCGCCGAAGCTTTGGGATACCGGCCCCGTGGCGTGCATCGACCTGAAGCCGCATTCCAGCTGCCGACACTCTAGGCACACCTTGGGGCAGTCACCTCCGGGAATCACCGCCGGCAGTCGCCGTGGCAGCGCCAAGGGAGGCAGACGGCTATAAATGTCGGAGCCTCGTGACAGGGTTCAGTTATGGGAATTATCGGGCAGATCGTGGCACGGCGGGCAAGTTCACCCCGCGCCAGTGGGCTGCCGCGTCAACGGTCCCTGAGGGCTGAAAGTGGCACCGCGCGGGTCGCGGCTTTCGAAGGCACGACGGCGGTTGGCACCGTCGCGTTGAGCTCCGAAGACGCTGGGCTGCTTGGCGGACTGGGCACGGAAACCGTGTCCTCGGAAACCGGGTCCTCGGACGTAGGACCCGGTGGAGGCGTGCACTCCGCTGACGTTGCTCCGGGCTTGCGTGTCATTCCGACGGCGGACAGCAAGCGCGTGGCTGGCTTGATTGAAGCGGGCCTGCCTTCTCCTGGAATGGCGGGCGTGTCGCTTGCGCAGGCGGATGAAGCCTTGA
>NZ_JAJOHP010000044.1:0-40885 GCF_021109375.1 Arthrobacter sp. AK01 | reverse complement strand
GTGGTGGGGGTGCCGAGGACGGCCCAGGGATCGTGCTGGTCGGTGGGGCGGGCGGCACGCCACCCGGGCGCGGTGAAGGCGTCGCCGATGCCGGTGACCCCGCCGGGCAGGGACAACACCTGGGTGGTGTTGGCACCGGCGAGGGTCGGCACGGGCGCTGCGGTGTCCCACCACAACTGTGCGCCGTCCACGGTGGCGAGTTCACCGAGCGCGTCGACGTGGAGCCGATGCCTGGACACCTCTCCCCCGTCCCGGTCCCGCCCGATGACGCCGGTGAGGTAGCCGGTGGGGCCCCAGGCGTATTCGGTCCAGGACCCGCCCGGGTTGATCACCCGCACCCGCCGACCCAACCCGTCATACACGTACTCAGTCCGGGCCCCGTCAGGTTCCGTGACAGTGTCAGGTTCCGTGACAGTTAGGAGCTGCCCTGCGGCGTCGTACTCAAAGGTGCGGGCCCCGGTGGGGGTGGTTTCGCGGAGCAGCCGCCCACCGGCGTCGTACTCCCACCCCACCACCGAACCGGACGCCTCCGAGTCAGTCACGGTGGTGGTGGCGGCGGAGATCATTTGCCCGGCGGTGTCGTACCCGTACCGGGTCACGGCCCCGTTCCGGGCCAGACCGGTAATCCGGCCGCCGTCCTCACGGCCGATCAGGGTCACATCAGCAGCACCCGCAGGGTTGGTGCCGTTGTCGGCGGTGGTGCGGGTGTGCTCTGCAAGGTTCCCGTCCCGATACACCCACTCCTGGGCGTAGTTCCCGGCCGTCGCGGAGGTGATCCGCCCGGAGGGGTCGTGGGTGAAGGCCGCGTCCCCGAGCAACGGGTTGGAGACCTTCACGACCCGGCCCGCGGCGTCGCGGGTATAGCGGGTGGTGGTGCCGGTGGGGTCGGTGAAGCCGGTCCGGCTCCCGTCGGCGTCGTACTCCCATGACAGCGTCCCGTTCCCGGTCCCGTTGGACTTTCGGGTGAGGAGGCCGCGGCGGTCAAAGCACAGTTCGTGCTCCACCGCGTACCCCGCCCCACCGGTGTGGTCCGTGATGACCACCCTGCGGCCGGGAAGGTCACGTTCGATGGCGGCGATCAGGGCACCGTCCACCGACGTGGACGCTTCCCGGCCCGCGGCGTCGTAGCTCCAGGTGGTGGTGTGCCCGTCCGGGTCCGTCTGCGAGAGTTGCCGGCCGGCCGGGTCATACGTGGCGGTGGTGACACGGCCGAGCGGGTCCGTGACACTAGCGACTTGGTCCGTGGCCGTGTAGGTGCGGGTCGTGACCCCACCGGTGGGGTCGGTGATGCGGGTGAGGCGGCCGCGGGTGTCGTACTCGAACCGGGTCCTGCCCCCTACCCCGTTGATGGTCCCGGTCAGTTCCCCGGCGGTGTTGTATTCGAAGCGGCGGGTCCCGTACCAGGAATCCTGGGCGAAGCTCAGCCGCCCGACCTTGTCGTACCCGTACCGGGCCGTCCCCTCCCCCGGGGTATGCCTCGCGGTCAACCGGCCACACGCGTCGTAGGCGAAGGTTTCGATCTCCCCGGTGGGCAGTCTCCTCGCGGTGAGGCGCTGGTCCGGGTCGTAGGACAGTTCCGTGACCGCCCCGACCGGGTCAAAACTGCGGAACGGGCGGCCGCAGTGGTCGTATTCGAACCGGGTCACCGCCCCCGTCGGGGAGGTGATCGAGGTGATCTTCCCCGCAGCGTCGCGGCCCAGGACCGTCAACCCGCCCTCACCATCGACCAACTCGACCGGGTTCCCCGCCGCGTCATAAGAGACCAGCTCCGCGGACCCGTCCGCGGCTTCCGTCTTGGTGGGGCGGCCGTACTCATCAAAACTGTAGGTATTCGTGGCGAACGCGTCGGTCAGGGACGCGGTGCCGCTGGTCCGGTCGGTGACGGCTCCGGTGCGGACACCGGTCGGATCCACGACGGCGGTGAGGGCGCCGACTGTGTCGTACTCCCGCACCCAGTCATGCCCGCCCGGGTCCGTGATCCCCACGAGCCGGGAGAGGTTGTCGTGGGTGAACCCCCACGACGCCCCGTCCGGCAACACCGCCGCGGTGAGGTTCCCGAGCTCATCAACCACCCGCTCGATACTGCGCCCGAGCGGGTCGGTGGTGCGGAACAGTTCCCCGTTGGGGGCGTACTCGAACACCGTCCTTCCCCCGTCAGGGGCAACCATTGCGGTGGTCCGGCCCGCGGTGTCGTGCTCAAAAGCCCACACCGCCCCATCCGGGTCCACCCGACGTGTCAGCACCCCGGCAGCGTCGTAACTGAACCGGGTCTCAGCCCCCGACGGGCTCAACGCCGTGACCGGACGGCCCGCCCGGTCCCGCACAATCCTCGCGGTGTCACCTGCGGCGTTGGACGTTCCGGTCAGGTCCCCGAACTCGTCGTACTCAAAACCGATAGTGACCCCGACCGGGTCCGTGACCTGGGTCAGGAGCCCGTCCCGCCATACCAGCTCGGTCCGGCCACCCAACGGGTCCACCACCACGGACGGGTCCCGGGAGACCTCATCGGCGTACTCATACGTCACGGTCGCACCGGACGCGGTGACCAGGGTGGTGATGCGGTCCTGCTCGTCCCACCCATACGTCAGGTCTGCGCCTTCCGGGGTCACGGTCCGGATCTTCCGGCCGCGGGCGTCGTAACCGTGGACCGTGACAGCACCGTCACGCTCGGTCAAAGACACCAGATTCGAATGCCCGTCATAAGACATGGACTGGCGCCGGTCCTCCGCATCCAACACCCCCACCAGGCGGCCCTTGCCATCGGCGACCCAGGAGTTGGACCGGGACCCGTCCTCATCGGAGACCACAGTGACCCGGCCCGGTAAGTACGCGAACCTCGTCCGCCGCCCATGCTGCGTGACCTGCATGATGACACGGCCGGCCTCGTCATACGTGTTTTCGGCTTCCACCACACCCGCGGCCGAGACCACCGAACCGATCAGGCCCTGCTCGTTCCACCGATACACCCTCGTACCGGTCTCCGTGCCCACACTGGTCAGCCGGCCCTCGGCGTCGTAACCGTACTCAACCCGGCGCCCATCCGATGAACGGACCACCCCGACAACACCGTCAACGTAATCGATCTCCACGAACCGGCCCCGCACATGCACCAACCGGTCAACCACACCCGGCCCACCGCCGTCGACCGCTGCCTCCGCATCCGGCGAAGCCGCTGCTTCGCGGTGGGCGGAGATGGTCCGGCCGGGCCCTGCCCCGGTCCCGAGCCACACCCCGGCAGTGGTGTAAGCCCACCAACCGCCCTGGTTATCGGTCACGACCAACACCTCAGTAACACCTGTAGGGACCGAGGTCAGCTCCGCCAGGAACGGTGTGCCGGCATCTTCGCGGGTGAGCCAGTAGTTCTCCCCGACGGCGCGGGCCCAGCCGGCCCCTTCGCGGGGGAAGTCCACCGCCCGGCCGTCGGCCATCACCCAACGGCAGCCCTCATCGGACATAACCAGGTGCTGGTCCAGGACCGAGGCCCAGCCCGGACCAAACACCCCAACAGTGTCCAGGCCCGAGCCGAGGGAGTTATACATCCTTGTGACCGCCAGGTCCGCGGCCGCCCCGGCGAACCCGAGATCGGTTTCGGGTTCAATGAAGTTCCCCGTGGCCGTGTTCACCGGATCGTTCGCGTACCCGGACGAGGGCATCGCCCCGGCCGCGGTGGGCGGGTCAATGACCAACCCGGTCCGGGTCCCCGAAACCCCGGCCGCGGCCAGTGCCTCGTTCACCGCCGCGTCCGAGAGGGTCGAAACCGCGCCCTCGCTGCCGGCGGCAGCGAACGCGTCCGCGACCACCACAGCCCACGCCGCGTCCGCCTCGTTAGCCGCCAGATACTGCCGGAACGCGGTCACCACACCCGCGGCGTCGATCCGGCCCCACCCGCACCGGTCCGCGAACGAAGACAACTCCGACTCCAAAGACCCCGGCACCGACGCAACACCCTCATCCAGGCCACGCGAACCAGCCGCGAAAGTCCGCAACGACTCCGGACGGGCCGAGGAGACCCCGCCCCCAAACCCGCCACCCGGGCCAGGGGTCTCCCGCGACCCCGACACCGGAGACTCCGAAGGGAACGACGGCGCACTGCCGGGCTCCATATTCGGACGGGCCTCCTCACCCCAAAGGTTGTCACCAAACTGCTCGAGCCAGTTGCGGTTGTTATGCCGCCGCACCCACTCGTTGTTCTCCCGGCGCCGGTCATCCTCTTCCCGCGCCTCGGAAATCATGGTCCCCACATACCCGGCCACCGTCCGTAACGCCGCGGCCAGGGACTCCGCATCCCGGGACGCCGTAGCCGCGTTCGCCGCGAACACCTCCGAGAAATGCCCCCGGAAATCCTCCCCCGCCCCGGTCACCAACGGCGTCCGCGACCCCGAATGCTCCTGGACCCGCGACGCTGCGGACTCAAAAGCACCCTTCACCGACTCGGCAACCCCATACACAAACCGGCCATCATCGGAATCCGGCAACAACGGCATCTCAACGAACTCGGTCACAACCACAGCCCCCCACAGCACAAGAACGCGAACAAAACCAACAACCCACACAAACCCGGCACCACAAGACCACCAGCACCACAACCACAAGAGCCGGTGCAACAACAACACAGCGCAACGGCCGGGCAACCACACCACGCATCAGCGCGGCACGATCACCCGGCCCCCACACTCACACCAAAAAAAGAATCAGGCCCCGCCACCAGCAGAGAAAATATCCTGCGAAATCTTCTGCAACTGACCCCGCAACTGCTCCAACTCCTCCCGCGCCTTATCCAACGCAGCCTTTGTCTCCGGCCACGTCGAACCACGGAACTCAGCAGCCAACGGACCATCCCACACATTCGGATCCGACAACACACGACCCTGCGCATCCAACGCCGAAATCTGATCCGTAAACCCACCAGTAATAATCGACTGCACCTGACCAATTGCAGCCTTGGCTTGCTCAGTAGACAACACACGCGACATAGAACTTTCCTCCCAATAAGAACAATCGCAACACCCAAGCCAAACAAACCCAGGCGACCAGACGCCCCCTAAACTACCAACACCACCCAATAAATCCAACAAACAGAGAAATAACTATTGCTTCGTATTTCCGGCTGTGACCTGCGGGATCCTTGCGAGGCAGGATTAGTCCATTCGTGAGCGCAACCCCGTATGATACTCAAGGCACCGTGAACGAATGAGGGGACGATCCATGCCCAGGCAGGCTAGTTTTAACCAGCACCACCCGGGGCGTCGCATCCCCCCGGGCCGCGCTCTCGGCATCGCCTTGGTCGCCCTGGGATTGATCGCGACGACGTCCTGCACCCAGACTCCCGAGCCGGAGCCAGTAACCAACCCCGTCAAGCTCCTTCAGAGCGTGCGCGTGGGCTTGTCCCCTGCCGCCGGAGTCCAGACGATCGAAGGCACCACCATTTCCGTATCCGCTGCGGGTGACTCGTCCGCGGAAAACACCACGTACGACACCGCCAAGGTAGTGGGCGAACTCCCGGTGCGCGTGAGCCTGCAGTACCGCGCCGGGGAAAAGTCGGGCTCCGACCTCGCTGACCTTAAGGGCCACACCGGGCCGGTGGAGATCAACCTGACTCTCGAGAACCTCACGGTCAAACCCCAGAACATCCAGTACGACGCCGCCGGCCAGGCCCGCTCCGACACCGCTTTGGTAGGCGCCCCGCTGACAATCGCCGCGTCGACCAAACTACCCGGCATCCGGGCGGACGACGTAACACCTGGCTCAGCCGACGGCGTCACAGGTACCAACGGAGTCCTGAGCAGTACCGAAGACGGCGCCACAGTTGTCCAATGGGCCACGGTCCTGGCTCCCCCACGTTCCGGAGCGAGCACGACGCTGCGTCTCGCCGCAGACGTGAAGGACTTCCAGGTTCCCGAATTCGACGTCGCTGTTCAGCCTGGCCTCAATACGGACCTCAGTGCCAACGGAGTGCTCTCCAGCGCCTTCTCGTCCGGGACAGGTTCGGAAATGGAGCTGCAGCGCCGCACAATCTCGCTGGTATCGGACGTCAACACGGTCCTGGCCAAGGCCGGGTCCACCATCACCGAGGTTCGCCGGAACCTGCAGGCAACGTCACAGACCCTCGGCGCCAAGACAGCCGGTGAACTGCGCGATAACTCCCAGGCACTGGCTGCGACCATGTCGGACCTGAAGCAGCAACTGAAGGTTCTGGGCACTGATCTGGAGTCTTCAACCACCGCCACCCAATCCACCACCATGTCCCAGTTGAAGCTGACGGTCTCCGCCGTGGACTCGATGCTGGGCGACACTTCCGCCACACCCCCGGTCGCTCCCATCACTGGTGACGGTTGCACCGCGGAGGTTGCCAAAGCGGCGCCGGCGGCCACCGTGTACTCCAGCGTCCTCACGATGTCCTCACAGCTGGATGCCTACGCGAAAGTCAGCGCAAGCTGCCGGGACACCGTTGCCGGCGCCCTCGAAGCCACAATGGGACCCGAAAACCCGTCCGCTGCCGAATGCGCTGAGCAGGGTTCCATGACCTGCTCTCTTTATGGTTCGGCCGTAACGGTTACCGGAGCGCTTCTGGGTCTGGTGCAAAAGGGCGACGAACTCGTCTCCGGTCTCCAGCCGCAGGTCGTCGAAGGCGCGATCAAAGACCAGTCGACTTCCGCCGTCGCACTTGAAAAAGTGCGCACCGACCTCGGTGCGATGCTTGACGGCTCTGGAACGTCCGAGGATTACAGCAAGGCACTGGCTGCACTGGACACGGCCATCAAGTCCGCCGCCGACTCTGCAGCCGCGACGCGGAAAGCAGCCACTGCAGCTCAGACCAGCGTTGACGCCCTCCGGCAGAAACTGCTCGCAATCGCCACCAATGCCAAGGCAGCCAAGGGCGAACTCGGTCAGGGAACCTGGCTGAACGGCTCCATGCTGCAGCAGAACCAGAAGGTGGCGGACGAGCTGTGCAAGCTCTCCGATGACAGCCTCATCCCCGGCAAGGGCAAGCTGTCCGCGAAGGACGTTGAGCGGCTGCGTTCCTATTTGACGTCAGTGCCGTGCGAACCGACTGATGAGGACGGCAACCCCTCACCTGCGCTGAATCCGCCGCCTGGCTTCAAGGAGCCTTTGGACGTACGGCTTGAAGGCCAGTCAACTGCCTGGGACGAGGTCCTTGCAGCCACCGACACCACCGCTGCCGACCAGGCAATCGGCCAGGCGTTCTCGGCACTGGAGACCACCTTCGACGACGCCGATACCAAACTGGAAGCCATCAAGGCGGCCGCCAAGACGCTCGACGGCGCCGCAACAGGAAACGTCAATGGCACCAAACGGGGACTTGAGGCGCTGGATGCTGCACTCGCTGGCGCGATTGACTCATCCGGCACCGTGACGACCGCACTCGCGAAGTTGAAGGAGCAGCAGGACGGACTTGGCGAAAAGATCAAGGAATCCCTCCGCGACGTTTCCGCCGAAACCGCTGCCGAGGTCTACAAAACCGTAGGCGAACAAGTGCGTCAGGTTGCCGACATCGGCGATGCCAGCTCTGAAGCCGTGACAACAGCCTTCAACCGGTCCATTTCCGGCCTGAAGTCCACCTCGGACGACGTTGTGAAGGACGCCGAGGGTACGGTCAACAAACAGCGCGACGAACTCCTGGGTCAGAGCGGTGACCTCACAGCCGCCCTGTCCAAGAGCACACAGTCCTCGCTGGAGAACATTGCGTCCAGCACGTCCGGCTCCACCCGCGACGTCGAAGGCGCCAGCGCCCTTCTCGCCTCCAGCCTTAACAAAGTGATGCTGGACCTTGGTGACCGCGCGGTCAACGGCTCGGGCTTGCTTGGCTCCATGGCCACCAGCGCGGCTAAAGCGGACACAGCGGACTTCCAACTGGCGTTGGCCACGCAGAACGCTGAAGGCTACGCCAACATCCGATCCCGCGATGTTGCAGGACTTCTCCTGCGCCAGGCCCAGTTCAAGGCCTCGCTCACCGCGGTGGATGAATTGCCGCCGTTCAAACTCGAGGTACCTGCAGGTGCGACGTCACAGACGCTCTACACACTGAAGATCGGCGGCACCGCGTGAACCCCCGCAACCGTCTCTTCGTCCTGATCGCTGCGGGAGCCGCCGTAGTGATTGCTGCTGCTGTGGTCCTGACCATGACCCTGAACCGCCCCACGGGAGCTCCCCGGCCCGATCCTGTGGCCGCAACAGTTCCTGTCGCCCTGAAGGCTGACGGCCTCCCGGCGGACTTTTCGATCGGCGTCGTCATGACGTTCGGCCAGTCCGGGGAGCCCGGTACCGAATACAACCGTGCAGCACAGGGTGCTGTAGTGGCGGCACAGCGTTTCGCCCAAGGCGGGGCGTCAGTCGCCCTCCCAACCCAGAATGACCAAGGCACCGAAGACGGGGCCCGTTCTGCCGTCGGTGCTCTTTCCGAGCAAGGTGTGTCCGGCATCGTCGTGGCAAGCACCGGACCTCAGGCCCTGGCGGCTGCGAAGGCCGCTGAGGAGCGGGGTCTCCCCGTCATCCTGCCCTACGTGGAAGCTTCGGAACCAGCTCAAACCACATGGTCCACGGGGCATACGGCAGCCTCTGTCCAGGCCGCCCTGGGCACCGCTCTTGCCGGCAAGAGCCGCGTGCTGCTGGTCAACGACGGCGGCCAGGTCCCGGCATCCGTCACCCCCGCTGACACACTGACGCTGGATGGCTTCTCCGACGTGTCCGGATTGGCCCAGGAAGCCGCCATCCGTACTGGCGACCAGCTTCGTCCGCCGTCCAAGGATGCGCCGGCTGACGCTGAAGGCACCCGGATTGCCAACCCCGCAGACGCTGTTGTGGTGTCGGCGGCAACCCCGCAGCGCCTGGCGCGGCTGGTCCAAGCCCTCCAGTCACGCGACGTGTCCGTTCCGCTGGTACTTCCCGACGGCGCCACCACGCCCGCGTTCGCGTCCTCGCTTTCGGAGTTGGACGGCACTGCTTCAGGACAGCTGGTCAGCATTGCGCCGGCAAGCGGCGACGCTGTCGCGCTCCAGCAGGACGCCCAAGGTCGGGGAATGTCCGCATTCCTCGCCGGCATTAGGTTGGCCGGCGGAAACCCGGAGATCAAGAACCTGACCGACGATATCCCGTTCTCGGCGGACGCCTGGGCCGCGGACGCACGCAGCCATGACGCCGTGGTGGCCTTGGTCCGGGCAGCTGCCCTCGCCGGGAGCAACGATCCAGCGAAGGTCGGAGCATCGCTTCGCACCATGTCCTTCGGACCCGGGGAGGGCCTCGCGGGACCATCGCTGGACTTCTCGCAATCCCAGGCACTGACCGCTGATGCGATCCCCGTCTTCGCGTCACCTCAGGACCTCGGTCTTCGTCCGGCAGACGAGAACGCGCCACGGCTTGTCTGGGTACCGGCGCCAGCCAGCCCCTAATCAATCTTTCTGTCCCCACGCCTGAGGGGAACAGTTCCACTACAGGAGGAGCGCCCGGTGCGTGTGCTGATCGACCTGGACGATCGTCGTTTCGAATGCGAGGTTGCCCATGCTGCGCCCGCCACCACGTTGTCCGACTTAGTGGAGGCCGCCGGTGGACCCCGTGTTGCCCCTGAAGAACCTGTGTTCGTCAACGAAACAGAGGTTCGTGGCGCCACGCCATTGTCTGAGTTGATCTTGCTGGAAGGCAGCCGCATTTCACGCGCGCCGTGGCCCGCCCCGCACCGCGTCCGTGGTTGGAGCCTCACACTGGCCGGCGGTCAGCGAACGGGTGGTGTGGTGGACGTTCCGCAAGGCCGCGACATGCTCATCGGCAGGTCCCCCCACGCCGATCTAAGCCTCCCGACTGAAAGCGCGTCTTGGGATCACTTCCGCCTTCGCCGCGAAGAGGAGGGTCTCCGCGTGGTGGATGGCGGTTCCACCAACGGCACCTTGGTCAACGGGGAACCTGTGGGCGAGGACGGGGTTTTGGTCACTCAAACGGCCACCATCACGGCGGGTGGCACGGTCCTTCTCCTCCGCCCTGCCTTGGACGAGACCCCCGCTCCCGCGCCAGGCAGCCTGCACAACCTGACCCCGGCAGCCACTGCTCCCTTTAACAGGCCGCCGCGTCCCGGCCGTGCACCGGCCGGAGATCCGCTGGTCCCGCCGAGCCGCAAGGACGTCCCGCCGGCCAACAAGTTCAGTTACATCACAGTGCTGGCGCCGCTGGTCATGGCCGTTGCGATGGTGATGATCCTGAGGGACATGCGCTTCGCGATGTTCGCCATGCTCAGTCCGGTGATGGCGGTGGGCATGTGGTTCGAGCAAAAGCGCCGTCATGCCCGCGGCCTTAAGGAAGAGGCAGAGCGCTTCGATGGAGCGCTCAAGGAGTTTGAGCAACAGATCCGCACGGCGGCCGAGGTGGAGACCGCCCGCCGACACAAGATGGTCCCGGATCCCGCTACGGTTGTCCGCCGTCCGGCGCTTCCGGCGACATCACTGTGGCAGCGCCGTGCGGACTCTGATGACTTCCTGGCCCTGCACGCGGGCACGGGTGACGTGCCCTGGAAACCTGAAGTTGACCGTGCTGCGGGCTCGCGCCCGGACGAGAAAGTCAAGGAAACCCTCACGGCAGCCCGTCTCCTGGCAGCTCCCGTACTGGTGGACCTGACCGACGCCGGGGTGGTAGGCATTGTGGGCTCACGGGAGGGGGCCTTGGCGCTGGCCCGGTCCTTGGTAGCCCAGGCTGCGGTGCATGTTGGTCCAGCAGATCTGACGATCGGCGTTTTCTGCGACGCCGGCCGGGCCGATGAATGGGAATGGGCCTCCTGGCTCCCCCACACACGCCAAACCGGCAGCAGCACGGGCGACCGCTGGATGTCCGCGCATCGTGAGACCAGCCTGGCCATGCTGCGCATGCTGAAGGACTCCGTGGAGGAATTGCCCACCCCAGCGCTCATGGTGGTCCTCGATTCCGACGTACTGACAGAGGGCAGGGACGCCCCTGCACGCGCCTTGCTGGGTATGGGGCGTTCCGTTCCCGGTGGCCACGTCAACCCGCAGCAGCGCCCACCACGCGTGGCGGGCATCGTCATAGCGACGTCAGAGGAACAACTGCCTGCGTCCTGCACCACCATCATCAGGGTTGGGACGGATGCTGCAGCCACCGTTGACCAGCCTGAGGACCTGACCCGTGTGGAGGACGTCATCCTGGCAGGCCTCGACCAGGAAGAGGCCCTGCGCTGCGCCACACGGTTGGCACACTTCGACGATCCTGAGCTCAGCGTTCCCGGGGCCTCCTTGCCCGCTTTGGTGCGGATGCCCGGCCTGCTTGGCTACGAGCGCCCCGACGCGGCCACGATCCGCCGGATGTGGCAGGCCCCCACCGGCGTTTCCACACCTATAGGTACCGGCGAAAACGGGCCACTCACCCTGGACTTGGTCAAGGACGGTCCGCACGGGCTGGTGGGCGGCACCACCGGCTCCGGAAAGTCTGAATTCCTGCGCTCCCTCGTAGCCGGCCTCGCTGCCCGCAACGATCCGACCCGTTTGAACTTCATTCTGGTGGACTTCAAGGGGGGTGCTGCCTTCAAGGCCTGTGAACGCCTGCCGCACACCATCGGAACCATCTCCAACCTGGACGAACAGTTGGCAGACCGCGCCCTGATCGCTTTGGAAGCAGAGATGGAGCGACGCCAGCGGATTTTCGCCGAGGCAGGCGAGGGCATCGACAACCTCAACGCCTATTTGGCAACGAACCCGGCCGAGCCGATGCCACGCTTGCTCCTGGTGGTGGATGAGTTCGCCATGCTGGCCAAGGATTTCCCGGACGTGCTCACAGCCCTCGTCAGCATTGGCGCCGTGGGCCGCACCTTGGGAGTGCACATGATCCTGGCGACGCAGCGCCCGGCAGGTGTGGTGAGCGACGACATTCTCGCCAACACCAACCTGCGCGTGGCGCTGCGCGTCCAGAGCCGCGACGACTCCAACAACGTTATTGGCGTCCCAGCTGCCTCGGCCATCGGCAGGGCCCAGATGGGCCGCGCCTTTGTGAAGCTCGGCCAGGACGACATCACGCCCGTCCAGACCGCGCTGGTCACCGGACAGGCACAGCTCGACGGCGGTCCCGCCGTCGATGTTCGCGACATCCGGCAGTTCGGTGTCCCCGTCCCCGCGCCTGTACTTCCACGGTCCGCGGCAGTGGACGAGAACGATCTGGATCTCCTGATTGACGCCGTCGTCGATGCCAATGCTGAGGCCGGCTACGCCCCTCCGCGGCAGGTCTGGCCGGAGGCGTTGGGCGAGCGGGTGGAGCTGGACGGTTTCTTGGCAGAGGGATCTCCGATGGGTGCGTCCACCCCAGGGCTACCGACAGTGGGCCGCGTCCATGGGTCCACCGTCCTGGTGACCCTGCTGGACGAGCCTGACTTGCAGCGTCAGTCTGCCGCCGGATGGGACATGACCGTGGGCAACTTGATGCTGATGGGCGTGGCGGGCTCAGGTACGAGCACAACCCTGGCATCCATCGCGCTGACGCTTGCGAAGAATTCAGATCCGGCCGACCTGGATCTGATGATTCTGGATATGGGTTCCGGTGACCTTGAGATGCTCAAACGCCTGCCACACACTGTGGCATATGTAGGAACCGGGGCCGGTGCCAAGGAGCAACAAGCACGTTTCCTGCGGCACCTGAATACCGAACTGGAAAGTCGCAGGGCAGCACCGGGCACGCATCGGCGCACTGTGGTCCTGATTGACGGCCTGGCATCACTGCGCGATGAATTCCAGGACTTCGAAGGGCAGCAACTCCTGGGACTGCTGTACCGCGCATACGCCGACGGCCCGGCGCTTGGCCTGTCCTTCGCCGTGACCACCACCCGCGCCAAAGCGGTTCCGTCTGTGATGAATGAAGTAACGCTCCAGAAGTGGCTTTTCCGGCTCGCCGATAACTACGACTACTCCTCGCTGGGCGTGCGGGCCAAGAATGTCCCCGCGGCCCTCCCCGGGCGCTGCGTGGACCCTCGGACCTCCCTGCAAATGCACGTTGCCACACCCGGAATCGGGTTGGAGGCCGCTGTGGATCGCGTCCGGCAGAGCTGGGCAGATGCACCGGCGAAGACTACGGCGATCCGGAGCCTGCCCACCAACGTCACCATGGCGGATCTGGGCGTGAAGCCACAACTGGAGACCGAGCCATGGCATATCCCCGTGGGAATCCGCGAAACAGACCTCTCACCGGCCTTCCTGGAAATCTATGAGGGCGAGCACGCCCTGATTGCCGGGCCGGCCCGTTCCGGTAAGTCCACCGTGCTGTTGGCCCTGGCCGAGGCTGTCCGGGGCGTAGCCACTTCCCGCGGTCCGGCCCAGGTCTGGGGCATCTGCGACCGCCGCTCACCGTTGGCCACCGCTGATCTGGACCGGATAGCGGTAGGGACGGACGAGGTGCCTGCATTGTTGGCCTCGCTGCGGATCGAGCGCGGCCCGGTGTTTCTCTTGATCGATGACGCCGAACGCTTCGAGGATACCGATCAGTCCATTGCGGGGATCGTGGCCTCCGGGCCGCCGGGACTCTGCATTATTGCCTCCGGCCGGGCCGCTGACCTCCGTGGACTGTACAGTCACTGGACCAAGTCCATCCGAAAGTCCCGTCTGGGCGTGGTGCTCCAGCCCGACGTCAATTACGACGGCGAACTGCTGGGTGCCACGCTTCCGCGGAAAGCGCCCGTGGCGCTGACCGCCGGACGCGGATACCTCGGTGTGGGCGGACAGATGTCACTGATCCAGTCCCTGAGCCCCGGGAGCTGAACCGAAGGCAGGCGCATCGCAGTGGTCCGCTGGGGGCCTTGGGGGAAAACAGATCGATAGCTTTGGAGAGTACGGACATGCAATTGGCACAGACGGGGCAGGCGCTCGGAGCGTCTTACCGCTTCGGTGAACGGGTGGGCTCTGGCGCTGTTGGCGAAGTCTGGACCGTCACGTCCACCGATGGCCGCACCCTGGCGGCCAAAGTGCTGCGCCCGGAGCATGCCGATGATCCCTCCTTGGTAGAGCGGTTCGTCCGCGAGCGGTCCGTGCTGCTGGGTCTGCAGGATTCCCACATCGTCACGGTGCGCGACATGGTGGTGGAGGGTGCACGGCTGGCCATCGTCATGGACTACATCGCGGGCGGCTCGCTGCGCGACGTCGTCAAGGTTGAAGGCCCGTTGCCGTCCGAAGACGCCGTGAAAGTTGCCGCCGAAATCTTCGATGCCCTCGCGTTTGCCCACTCACGGGGCGTGACGCACCGCGACATCAAGCCGGACAATGTGCTCCTCGCCCGCCCCTGGTCCGAGTGTGAAAGCGGCGACGTACGCGTGTCCGACTTCGGCATTTCCGACGTCGTGGGCGAGAAAATCCGCCAGACGACAGGCCTGATCGGCACTCCTCAGTACATGCCACCCGAACTCATCAGCCAGGGGCGGTCAGGCCCCGCCGGAGATGTCTATTCCACAGGCGTCCTGCTGTACGAACTCCTTGCCGGGCGCACTCCCTTCGCCGGTCCGGGCACGGACTTCAGCGTGGCTTACCGCCATGTCTCTTCGCGCCCGCCCCGTATTCCGGTGGACGATGCCTTGTGGGGCGTCCTGGATCGGCTGTTGTCCAAAGACCCCGACCAGCGACCCACGGCCGGTGAGGCTGCGTCGACGCTCCGACGCCTGGCGCCCGGGTTTGCGGGCAAGGCCGCTCTTCTCCGGGGGACAGCGCCTGAAGAGTTCGACGACGTCGAACGTCCCGCTACCGTCGTCCGCGGCGCCTTTACCGATGACGAACTTGCAGCCTTCGCAGCGGCCCCACCTGCCGGCGTCGATGCTGTGGCTCCGGACCTGGGGCAGGCCGGCAGCGCTACGATTGCCCGCCCCATGCCGCGCCGTGAAGTCCGCCCACAGGCGGAGGAACGGGCAAAGGAAAAAGACGCGCCCCCGTTCTGGCGGACCCGCAAAGCGCTTCTCCTTGCCGGTGGCGCGGTCTTACTGATCGTGGCCATGGTGGTGGGCTTCGTTCTCCTGTCCCCCGCCGGCCCGCAGGCAGCTCCCACTCCGCCTGGACAACAGTTGTCGGCGCAGTTGCAGGACCCTGCCCTGCCGACCGGGCTCACCATTTCACGAAGCGCCACGTATGAACCTTCCTCCGGTCGGGTCCGTTTAACGGTGTCCTACTCGGCGCAGAAAGCGCCGTTGTCCGGTGAATTCCTTGAGGTCATCCCCGGACTTGCCGATGGCGATGCCTGCCCGGCTGTGACGTGGGATGGTGGCACAGTGAGCCGTAACCAGGCTTCCATCACCGGTTTGGACGTTGCCTGCGGCTGGAAGATGTCCGGTGTGGAGATCCCCGCCGGAGGATCCGTGCAGCTGACCGCCAAGGTGCCGGTGGCGCCCGCGGACCAGGAGGCAATGGATGCCTGGCTCCGCAGGGGGTCGGCCGCGACCACGGCCGCCACGCAGAACCCCGCCGTCAAAGGCACGGCCTACCCGGTACAACGGCTCAAGGGTGTGGAGGTCCGCACGCCTGCCCGCGTTGTCACGCCCAGCCCCCTGAAAATAACGCTGGTTCCGGTGTGGGCGGGCGGTGCCGATGAACTCAATCCGCTCTACGTGAGCCCGGCTTCAGGTAAGCCATCGCAAATGCTCGCGGCGGTGACCGGTGGTGAAAAGGGAGTGCGGTTCGCCGACGGTTGTGGCGGTGCTTTGGCAGTGGACAGCTCAGGACTCACCGTCACCGCTCTGCAGATCACGCCGCAGTGCACGGTCCGGGCCAGCGTGGGAAACTTCACCGAACTCCAGTCCGTTCCCTTCGGCATCACGTCCCGGGAGAACTCGGGCGAGTAGCCCTCCCACCGCCGAGGAGTTAGATCTCAGCACTTCCCAAGGCATGGGATCTAACCCTTCGGCGCAGCCAAGAGTAGATTAATCGCGGAGGCAATCATGGCCGGGACCACTAACACAAGCAAAAGCACCGACTACGCGTTCGTCACCGTGTGGCGCGTGGCCGGCGCACGCGAGGAAGTGGTGAGCGTCCTTGGCAACGCAGCGACGCTCAAGCAATGGTGGCCCTCCGTTTATCTCACGGTCACTAATGTCGCCGACGGCGGACCTGACGGCGTTGGCGCCAGCTTCGACCTCCACACCAAGGGCTGGCTCCCATACACCCTGCGCTGGCGGCTCACCGTTACCGAACCTGTGACCCTCGACGGCTTTGCCCTCACGGCAACAGGGGACCTTAACGGAACGGGCCGCTGGCGGTTCGAGACGGATGGACCTGAAGTCGTCATCACCTACGATTGGCGGGTCAGCGCAGCCAAACCACTGCTCCGTCGGCTGAGCTGGCTTCTCAAACCCGCCTTCTCTGCCAATCACCACTGGGCCATGGCGCGCGGCGAGGAAAGCCTCAAACTGGAGCTCCGCCGTCGACGTTCCATGCCAGGAGCCAGGGTGCCTGAACCGCCGAAACCCACGTTCGTCCGGCGCGCGAGGGGTTAGCTCCCGCCCCTTTGGCTCTTCCAAAGCCCCGAGATCCCGCCCCTCGGCGCAGGTATCCACATAGCCACCCATCCGAGGCCTGTTCGGCGCCGAACTCCCGATAGAATCAAGACGCCGACAATCAAGCAGCCAAAGAGATCAGGGAGGACCACGTGCGCTCATCGCGGACCAGGGCTCCCTTCCATGCGTTGCGGTCGGGCGTCATCTCGCTTGTGGTGGTTCTTCTCGCTGCAGGGGCGCACGTTGCGGGCGGCGGAACGCTGCCCACAGCTCCGGTCCTGCTGGCGCTCGTAGCGCTGACAGCCCTGGTTGCCACGCTGGCTACCCGTTTCAAGTTGAACCTCGTTACCATGGCAGGCCTCCTGGGCGCGGGACAATTGGCACTTCACGAGGCCTTCACCGCGTTGAGCCCCATCACGGCCATCGGTCCGGGGGCAAACCACCACCTCGGCGGCGAAGCCTTGAGCCCCGGGGTGGACATCGCAGCGACGCACACCCATGAGCTCGGGACAGCTTTTGGCGCCATAATGCTGGTGGGCCATGTCCTGGCTACCTTTGCTTCTGCCGTCATTCTGACCAAGGGCGAGGACGCCCTCTGGCAGCTCGCAGCCTGGCTCCGGCCCTTGCTGGCGCTGCCCACCTTGGTGTTCAGGCCCGACGCCGGCGCCTCGCCTGTCGCACCGGGCACGCCCGATGTCTTCATCCCCCGCCCTTGGCGGAACCTCAGGCAAGACAGCCGACGCGGCCCGCCCGCCGTCGTCGTACTTCCTTAGTTCCGCCCGGCACCACGGCGTCGCAACAGCGCGCCGCAAACGCAAAGCCTTTGCATGGTGACAGGCCCCAAACCCGTACCCCCGCGCCGCTTCCGCCGGCGCCCCCGAAAGGCAATCCCATGAACAAGTCCGCCCTCCGTCGCACCCTTTCCGCCACCGCTGTCGCCGGTGGAACTGCCGCCCTGATGATGGCCGGCCTGGCCGGAGCCTCAGCGCATGTTGGGGCAGATCCCAACAAGACTGCTGCAAACTCCTACGCGCTGGTCACCTTCGGCATACCCCACGGTTGCGACACCTTCGGCACCACCAAAGTCGCCATCTCACTGCCCGAGGAATTGAACGACGCCCAGCCGACTGTCAACCCGAACTGGACCGTTGAGAAGGTGACAGAGACCCTCGCCGAACCCAAGAAGCTGGATGACGGCACCACCATCACCAAGAGGACCAGCCAGATCGTGTACACGGCCAAGGCACCGCTGGATCCGCACCTGCGCGATGCACTGGTCCTGTCAGTCAAGCTGCCGGATGCAGCGGGCAAGACCATTTACTTCCCCACTTTGCAGACCTGCGAGCAGGGGCAGACTGACTGGTCCGAGATCGCCAAGGAGGGGCAGGATGAGCACGAGCTCAAGGCCCCGGCACCGTCGGTCACCATCACCGCCGCTGCCGCGGAAGGCGACCACCACGCTGCCACAGCAGTCTCCA
The DNA here is from genome assembly GCF_021109375.1 of Arthrobacter sp. AK01. Taxonomy (NCBI): domain Bacteria; kingdom Bacillati; phylum Actinomycetota; class Actinomycetes; order Micrococcales; family Micrococcaceae; genus Arthrobacter; species Arthrobacter sp. AK01. The sequence continues at coordinate 22,942 of NZ_JAJOHP010000044.1, read as the reverse complement.
CCGAGCAGGCCTCCGCGGTCACCGACGACGGCTCGCAGGCACGCAGCTGGGCCGGCCTGATCGCCGGCATCGCTGGCCTGGGTCTGGGCGGTGCGGCCTTCTTCCGCAGCCGCGCGGCCAAGCCCGCAGTGGCCAAGGCTGATTCCTCGAAGTAATTGACGCTGGATTGGCGTCCGGAAGATCACGATCCGGGCGCCAATCCATGCACTTGGCCGTGGCTCAATTGACTCGTGTCACGGCCAACGCAAGGCTGGTGCCCATGTGGACTCAGCGCATTAAAACAGGACTTGTGACGACGACGGCGGCCGCTTCGCTGCTGCTCCTGGCCGGCTGTGGGCCCAGCCCCAGCCCGGCGGGAACAAGTAGTGCCCCGCCCACCACTTCGACTCCGTCGGCCTCGGCGACGCCCAGTTCACCTTCTGCAACGGCTACAACGACGCCATCGTCGTCGGCCACTGCCACGTCAGCAGACTCCACCCTGTGCAAAGCTGCGTCATTGACTGCGGCCACTGACTCCACCGGCGGCGGAGCGGCGGGCAGCATCTACGAAAAGTTGATCTTGACGAACTCCGGGAGCACAAGCTGCATCCTGGAAGGCTTCGCGGGTGTCTCCCTGACCCCCGATGCCAGTGGTGAACCGATCGGCGAACCGGCAACCCGTGAAACCACCACCCCGGTCACCAAGATCGAACTGGCGCCGGGCAAGTCGGCGTGGGCTGAAATCCGTTACACGCAGGCCGGTAACTACGGCGATTGCACCAAGGTCCCAGCGGCCGGCTTCCGTATCTACCCGCCGAACGACACCGCATCGCTGTTCGTCGCCGAGCCGCACGATGCGTGCAGCAACGCCGGCATCAAGCTCCTGACCATCACCGCGTTCCAGGCAGTCTGACCTTGTCCCTACGGCTCCGGCTTATTCTGTCGGGGCCGTGGGGCATGATGGAGGAATGCAGCAGCCGCAGGCGTCGGATGGCGCCATCAGCCGTTTCAGCCAGGCAACCAGGGAATGGTTCCTCGGCGCTTTTTCCGAGCCCACGCCCGCGCAGGACGGGGCCTGGAACGCGATTTCGTCAGGCTCGCATGCACTGGTAGTAGCCCCCACCGGTTCCGGTAAAACCCTCGCGGCTTTCCTGTGGGCCCTGGACCGGCTGCATTCCACGCCGTCAGATGCACTACCGGGGTTGGAATCCGTCCCAGCGAACGGCAAGGGTCGCGCCAGGCGCCCCAAAACGAAAACACGCGTCCTCTATATTTCACCGCTCAAGGCGCTGGGCGTAGACGTCGAACGCAACCTGCGCGCACCTCTGATCGGCATCACGCAGACCGCCAAGCGTTTGGGGCTGCCCGCTCCGCTGGTCACCGTCGGCGTCCGTTCAGGAGATACGACGGCGGCGGATCGCCGCACGCTGTTGACCAACCCTCCGGACATCCTCATCACCACACCGGAGTCCCTGTTCCTGATGCTGACCTCCCGTGCCCGGGAGACGCTCAGCGAAGTGGACACCATCATCATCGACGAAGTGCACGCTGTGGCCGGCACCAAGCGCGGGGCACATCTGGCCGTTTCCTTGGAGCGCCTCGATGCCCTGCTGCCTAAACCTGCTCAGCGCATCGGACTCTCAGCTACCGTCCAACCGCGCGAATTGGTGGCCCAGTTCCTGGCGGGCCAAGCACCAGTGGAGATCGTGGCACCCCCGTCCAAGAAGAACTGGAACCTTACTGTCACAGTTCCTGTAGAGGACATGTCGGACCTGCAGGGGGCGGCCGGAGCGTTCGATTCCGGCCCCGCGTCCGGCCTGCAGCCCCAGGCCTCCATCTGGCCCCACGTGGAGGAACAGATCGTTGACCTGGTCCTGTCCAAGCAATCCACCATTGTCTTCGCCAACTCCCGGCGCCTTTCCGAGCGCCTGACGGCACGGCTCAATGAAATCTACGCCGAACGCCAGTTGATGGCGGTGGGCGGTGGAGATTGGGCTGGCCCCGGGACGAACCCCGGCGTTCCGGCGTCCACCGCCACCCCGGCCCATATGATGGCGCAGGCGGGGAGCACTACCGGCGCAGATCCCGTGCTGGCGCGCGCACACCACGGCTCCGTTTCCAAGGACCAGCGCGCCATGATCGAGGACGACCTCAAATCCGGCAGACTGCGCTGCGTCGTGGCAACCTCGTCACTGGAACTCGGCATCGATATGGGTGCCGTGGACCTGGTCATCCAAGTGGAGTCTCCGCCGTCGGTGGCCAGTGGCCTCCAACGCGTGGGGCGTGCCGGCCACCAGGTGGGCGAGATTTCCGAGGGCGTATTGTTCCCCAAGCACAGGGCTGATCTCCTGCACACCAGTGTCACAGTGGAACGCATGCTGAGCGGGCAGATTGAACGCTTGAGCATCCCCACCAATCCCTTGGACATCCTTGCCCAGCAGACAGTCGCGGCAACCGCGTTGGGAAGTATCGACGTCGAGGACTGGTTCAGCACGGTTCGGCGATCAGCGCCGTTCGCGAGCCTGCCCCGCTCCGCGTTTGAGGCCACGCTGGACCTGTTGGCGGGCAGGTATCCTTCCGACGAATTCGCTGAGCTACGGCCCCGGATCATTTGGGATCGACACGCAGGGACCATCGAGGGCAGGCCCGGCGCCCAACGCTTGGCTGTTACGTCGGGTGGAACCATCCCGGACCGCGGGCTGTTCGGCGTGTACATCATCGGTACGGAAGTTGAGGGATCGTCCTCCCCCGGCGGCACAGACGGAAGTGAACCCACAGCTTCGGCTCGCGCAGCCAAGGGCGGACGCCGCGTTGGCGAGCTCGATGAAGAGATGGTGTACGAGTCCAGGGTGGGCGATGTCTTCGCCCTTGGAGCCACCAGTTGGAAGATCGAGGACATCACCCACGACCGCGTACTGGTCTCCCCTGCCTTTGGCCAGCCCGGCAAACTCCCCTTCTGGAAGGGCGATTCCCTCGGCCGCCCGGTCGACCTCGGACGGGCGCTCGGTGCCTTCATCCGCGAACTCTCCACGGCCGATGAGGCGCCTGCCATGGAGCGCTGCCAGGCCAGCGGATTGGATGCCTTCGCTGCCAGCAACCTCCTCCAGTACCTCAGGGAACAAAAGGACGCTACGGAGATAGTGCCCAGCGACAGAACGCTGGTGGTGGAACGGTTCCACGACGAACTCGGCGACTGGCGCGTAGTCCTGCACAGCCCCTTCGGCATGCCCGTCCACGCACCGTGGGCACTCGCCGTGGGCCAACGGCTCCAGCAGCGGTACGGTCTGGACGGCTCTGCGATGGCAGCTGACGATGGCATCGTCCTGCGCGTGCCCATGATGGAAGACGAGCCTCCCGGCGCGGAGCTGTTCCTGTTCGACCCTGAGGAACTGGAACAGATCGTCACCGCAGAAGTCGGCGGCAGCGCACTGTTCGCCTCACGGTTCCGTGAGTGCGCTGCCCGGGCCTTGCTGTTGCCCCGCCAGAATCCCGCCAAGCGCCAACCGCTGTGGCAACAACGGCAACGCTCAGCCCAATTGCTGGACGTCGCCCGAAAATACCCTTCATTCCCCATCGTGCTGGAAACGGTGCGTGAATGCCTGCAGGATGTTTACGACCTCCCCGCGCTGAAGGACATTGCGGCTTCCGTGGAGCGCCGTGAACTCAGGATCGTGGAGACCACAACACAGCAACCCTCCCCCTTCGCGAAATCGCTGCTCTTCGGCTACGTGGCCCAGTTCCTCTACGAGGGCGACTCCCCTTTGGCGGAACGTCGGGCTGCTGCCCTTGCCTTGGACTCCACGCTCCTCAACGAGCTCCTTGGCCGCGTGGAATTGCGCGAGCTCCTGGACGCGGCAGTCATCGATTCCACGGAAATGGAGTTGCAGCGGCTGGCTCCTGACCGGCGAGTGCGTGGGATGGAGGGCGTCGCAGATCTCCTACGGTTGCTTGGTCCGCTCAGCGTTGAAGAAGTGGCGGAACGGCTTGAAGGAGTGGAACCAGCTGAAGTTGAGGGCGTAGAAGAACTCGAGGAAACGCCGCCGGCCGCGCCACCAGGCACGGTCACCGATGCCGGATCCCACCTCGCTGCCCTGCAGAAAGCCAACCGTGCACTCAAGGTGACCATTGGCGGCGTCGAACGCTTCTCTGCAGTGGAGGATGCCGCGAGACTTCGCGACGCAATCGGCGTTCCCTTGCCTATGGGTGTGCCGCTGGCCTTTATCGAGCCGGTCCATGATCCTTTGGGTGACCTCGTTTCGCGGTATGCCCGCACGCACGGGCCCTTCACTGCATCGGAAGCTGCAGCCCGGCTTGGCCTTGGCGTCGCTGTCGTTAATACTGCGCTGAAACGCCTTGCCGGGGATGGTCGCGTGGTGGAAGGTGAGTTCCGTCCGCACGTTGTCGCCCCCAAGGCCACAGCGGAGGGAGCAGATCCCGAGCTCATGACGTTGGATGCCCCGCCGTCCAGCGAGTGGTGCGATGCCGAGGTCTTGAGGAAGCTCCGGCGTCGTTCCCTTGCTGCACTCCGGGCCGAAGTGGAGCCTGTGGACACAGCCGCCTACGGCCGGTTCCTGCCGGCCTGGCAAAACGTCACCGCGCCCGGCAAGTCCAGAAGCCAGGCGTTGCGTGGATTGGACGGCATCATCACGGCCGTGGACCAACTGTCCGGCGTGCCAATCCCCGCATCAGCCTGGGAGCCCTTGGTACTGGCGAGCCGGGTGGCGGACTACAAACCGGCCATGCTCGACGAACTGATGGCCGCAGGCGAGCTTCTCTGGTCCGGCGCCGGGTCGTTGCCCGGGAACGACGGCTGGATCAGCCTTCATGTGGCCGATTCCGCTGAGCTGACCCTCAACCCGTCCCCGGAGTTCGAACCCGGCGATGCCCAACAGCGGCTTCTGGAACACTTCAGCGCGGGCGGTGGCTATTTCTTCCGGCAACTCACGGAAGTGGCAGGCGGCATGGATTCGGTGTTGAGCGACGACGCCGTGGTTTCTGCCCTGTGGGACCTTGTGTGGGCCGGCCGGGTTACGGGAGACACTTTTGCTCCCGTGCGTGCCATGATCGCCGGCGGCAAGACCGCACATCGGCAGGTGGCCAAGGCACCGAGGGCGCGGGCTCCGCGCCTGAGCAGGTTGGGCCGCTCCCATGGAACAGGCCTCCTGGGCTCTCCCGGACTCACCGGAGGCCGCTACGGTTCGGTCTCAAGTGGTATCGCGCCGGCGCCGCCTTCGGCTGTAGGCCGCTGGTCCGCTTTGCCCGCGCCGGAACTGGACCCCACCATCCATGCCCGCGGCACGGCTGAGCTGCTGCTGGACAGGTACGGCGTGGTGACCCGGGGCTCGGTCATGGCCGAGAACATCATCGGCGGCTTCGGGCTCATGTACAAAGTGCTTGCCCGGTTGGAGGAGGCTGGCCGGTGCCGCCGCGGCTACTTCATCGAGCATTTGGGGGCTGCCCAATTCGCTGTCCCCGCGACGGTGGACAGGCTGAGATCGTTCACGGAGGATGCCCGTATTTCCAAGGCAGAGCCTTCGGCCTTGGCGCTGGCCGCAACAGATCCGGCCAACCCCTACGGCGCCGCCCTGCCTTGGCCTGCCTTGTCAGTTGACGCCGGGTCCGGGCACCGCCCGGGGCGGAAGGCCGGAGCGCTGGTGGTGATGGTCGACGGCGTGTTGGTCCTTTACGTCGAACGCGGCGGCAAGACGCTGCTCACCTTCAGCCAGGACGATGCCGTACTGACACTTGCGGCCCAAGCCTTGGTGGATGTGGTGCGCCGCGGTGCCGTGGACAAGCTCTTCATGGAGAAGGTCAACGGACACGACCTCCTCGAAACCCCTATTGCCGTTGCCCTCGCGGCCGCCGGCGCCTACTCCACTCCGAAGGGACTCCGGATCCGTGCCTGAAGGCGATTCCATTTGGCGCGCCGCCTCGCGTCTGAACGAGGCCTTGGCCGGGCAAACCATTACTGCCTCCGACTTCCGTGTGCCCCGTTTCGCCACCCTGAACCTGGCGGGGTGGACCATGACCGAAGTGGTCCCGCGGGGCAAGCACCTGCTGATGCGCCTCACCGGCCCGGTTGACGGGGAACCCGGCGCCAGCAGGAAACCCCGGGCCCTGACCATCCACTCCCATCTGAAGATGGAGGGCAACTGGATGATCTATCCGCCGGGTGGTCGCTGGACCAAACCGGGCCACACGGCGCGGTGCGTGCTCCGCACGGCCTCGGCGGACGCCGTCGGATTCTCGCTGGGTATCCTGGAAGTGGTCCCCACAGCTGAGGAAGAAAAGATCGTCGGTCACCTGGGTCCGGACCTGCTCGGCCCGGACTGGGACGAAGTGGAAGCACTGCGCAGGCTCCGGGCCGAACCGGACATCACCGTAGGGTTCGCCTTATTGGACCAGCGGAAGCTTGCCGGGATCGGCAACATCTACCGCTGCGAAGCGTGCTTCCTCTCCGGCATCCATCCCGCCTTGCCCCTCGGAGAAGTTCCCGATCTGGCCAAGACGGTCAACGATGCCAAACGCCTCCTCGGCGAAAACCTGGGTCCAGGACGACGGACCACTCTTGGACCGCGCGCGATGAGGCCCGGGTACTGGGTTTACGGCAGGGAACGCCAACCCTGCAGGCGCTGCGGGACCACCGTCCGGCGCGGTCTCTTGGCTGGCCCGGACGGAACTGAGGAACGGGATATCTACTTCTGCCCGCGCTGCCAGCCGGCCCCGTAATCACCCAGCCGCCCAAAGTTTTCCAACGGTCCGCGAACAGTTGCTGGCCGCCGTCGGTCCCTTTACGCCATCCGGCGGTCAAGCGGCGGGAGCGGCCTCCACGGCTTCCGTGGGGGCCGTTGCCTCGGTCTTTTCCGGCACCATGAATTTCGGCAGCAATACCTGCACGATCGGGCCAATGGCGAGGGCATACACAACGGTTCCAACACCAACCGAGCCTCCCAGCAGGAAGCCCACAGCCAGGACCACCACTTCGATGCCGGTGCGGACCAGCCTGACGGACCATCCCGTGCGGCGGACCAGGCCGGTCATCAGGCCATCGCGGGCACCGGGGCCGAGCCTGGCGCCGATGTAGCAGGCCGATGCGATGCCATTGAGGATCACTGCTCCGGCGAGCATGGCGATCTGTCCGCCGAGATGGGAGAACGCCGGGATGAGCCACAGCCCAAGGTCGGCAAAGAGCCCCACCAGGACAGCATTGGCGATGGTTCCGATTCCGGGCATTTGCCGCAACGGAATCCAGAGCAGCAGGACGAGGAAGCTGACCGCGATAACCACGACACCGATGCTGAAGCCGGTCTTCTGGGACACGCCTTGGTGGAACACGTCCCAGGGGTCCAAGCCAAGGCCCGCCCGGATGAACATGGCCAGGGAGATGCCATACATCGCGAGGCCGATCAGGAGTTGTGTGATTCTTCGGGTCATCATGGAGTACATCTTCCAAGAAAACTGGCCTTGTATTCCATAGCCAGTTTGGAATACTGGTCTTATGTCCGGCTCATTGAATCCCACTGCCCTCGCCCGCCTCATGGGCAAATGGAACTCCGGCGCCCTGCCCGCCTACCGCGAGCTGGCCGACGTCGCACGTTTGCTGGTGATGGACGGGCGCATCCCGCTGGACGTCGCACTGCCCAGCGAACGCGCGCTGGCGCAGACACTTGGCCTCAGCCGCACCACCGTTACGGCCGCGTATGCGAGCCTGCGCGAGCAGGGATTCCTCACCGCCGGGCAAGGCAGCCGCGGCCGGACCTGCATCCCGCACCGGACGGTACCAGTCAGCGCGCCCGGGCTCGCGGTTCCGGACGGACTGTTGGACCTTGCCTACGCCTCACTGCCAGCAGCAGGCGAGGTGGTGCATCGGGCGTTCGCTGACGCGCTGACCGAACTTCCCGCACTTCTCCCGGATTTTGGGTACGACGCCGTCGGAGTGCCAGCCCTGCGTGAAGCCATCGCGGAAAAGTACACAGCCGAGGGCGTGCCCACTTCCGCCGGCCAGATCCTGGTCACTTCCGGTGCGCAGCACGCCCTCAACATCGTGCTGCGGACCTTGGCTGCGAAGCAGGACCGCGTCCTGGTGGAGCACCCCACCTACCCCAACGCACTGGACGCCATCCGCTCCGCCGGATGCAAGCCGGTTCCGGTCGCTTTGCCAGCCGGCACCTCACCCGCCTGGGACATCGATGCGATGGTGGCCACCATGAACCAGCAGAGGCCCGCGATGGCCTACCTCGTCCCCGACTTCCACAACCCCACGGGTCGCATCATGTCCGATCTGCAGCGGCGGCGACTCGTGCGCGCGGCCACGTCGTCCGGGACTGTGCTGGTGGTGGATGAGACGCTTCGCGGGTTGAACCTCGACGACGTCCGCACCGCGCCGATGTCGGCCTTCAGTCCCGCCGTGGTGTCTATTGGCTCGCTCAGCAAATCCCACTGGGCAGGTTTGCGGACCGGATGGATCCGCGCTGATGAAGCCCTGATTGCCCGCTTTGTGGCGACGAGGACCGTCATGGACCTCGGCGGGCCTGTGGTTGAGCAGTTGGCCGCCGCCCGGCTGGTCAGATCGTTCGCCGAGCCGTTGGACGCCCGCCTTGAGGAGCTCCGCCACAACCGGGATTCGTTGCTGGGACTGCTTGCGGAGCACCTGCCGGAATGGGAGGCCGAGCGCCCCCGGGGCGGGCTGACCGTCTGGTGCCGCCTCCCCTCTCCATGCAGCACGGCGCTGACCGTTCTGGCACCGGACTTCGGGCTCCGCTTGGCAGCCGGGCCCCGCTTCGGGGCGGGTGGCGCCTTTGAACAGTACCTGCGCGTTCCCTATACCTTGCCGCCGGAGCAGTTGGAGTCCGCCGTCCGCGCGCTTCGCGCCGCCCAGGACAAGCTCGACGCCTCGCCCCACCTCCGCCGGACCCTCAAGTCCGAGCGGACCGACGCCGTCGCGGTCGCTTAATGGGCCGGCCGGCCTGCTGTGCCCATGCGCTGCTTCGCCGTGTTGCTGCCGGGACCGACGGGTACGTGCGAGGTTGCTTTGGCTAATCCGAACAGTGGCATGCCGTTGTACACCACCTCAATGCCAGATGCCGGCACCTGGTAGGTCTCGTGCCACACGCCGACGTCCCCGCTGCCGGCGATCTCCTTCATGAATTTCCGCCATGGACCCAGATGAGGCGAATCGCGGTCCGCAGCAAAGCGCCTCAGATGCTCGGGGCTTTCCCAGTAGCTAAGCAGGATGGTGGTCCGCCCAAACCACTGCTCGCTTCCCAGCAGGCCAGCCTCCGGGTTGGCAGCCAGGTGCCGCATCATGGTGGGCATGGCGGACGCGACCTTCGCTACGCGGCCCGTCTTCCACCACTTGTTGGCCCGCATCCCAATGAGGAAGACGGTCACGGTCCCGCGCCCAATGTCCGCAGTGAAGCGGCCGGGGAAAATCTCCTGTGCCATGTGAATCCTTCAGTCGGGGAACCGCGAAGTTCCTGAAGCCGGGTTTCGTAACATCGTTATGAAACAATGTTATGAAACACTTGAAGGCATGGCAAGACCCATCGTTCATGATCAGCACGTCCAGCAGAGGCTTCTGGCGGTTACCGCCGAACTCGTGGACCGTGAGGGGCCCGCCCGCGTGACCCTCAGGGATGTGGCCGCCGCGGCAGACACGTCCACATCCGCGATCTACTCGCTCTTCGGCGGTAAGGCGCAACTGTTGACGGCCGCCGTCGACGACGGTTTCCGATCCTTCGGCGAATCCCAACGTCACGCCGCCAAGGACGGGCTGCTGGGGCTTGGCCGGGCCTACCGCGCGTGGGCGCTGGAGCACCCGGCCCTCTACCGCCTCATGTTCGGCGGCGCGATGGCCGCCTACGTCGAATGCAGTCCGACGCCGGAGGTCGCCTCCGACTCGATGCTCCCCCTGGTGGACGCAGTCATCGCGGCGCAGTCAGGAGGGAAGGTCCGGGCCCAGAACCCCGCCGTGGTGGCGATGGCCATCTGGGGACAAGTCCACGGACTGGTCAGCCTCGAGCTGGCACAAATGAACGATCCCGCGACGGACTGGGCCGGAATCTACGAGGCGGCATTGGAATCCGTAGCCCGGGCCTGGGCGCCGTAGGCCCCGACGAACCTACCCGTACACCCTCTCCAGGAATCCGCCCCAGGCCTTGGCCGTGAGTTCGGAATCGCCCGAGCCACTGAACTCGTGCACCGTCATGCCCACCGGGGCGCCGAAGGCATTGCGCCCAAAGAACCGGTAGAGAGTATCCCCGGTCCGCAGCCCAAGGAAGTTCTCGTTGGAGAAGTCGACCTCCCCGCTGAGCTGCCCCACGCCGTCGACGTCCGCCTCGAAAGTAGAACCAGCAGCGACACCCTCCACGCCCAAGGCCCGCTTCAGCTGCACGAAACCCTCAGGCGTCTGCGAGGAGCCGGGAGCCTGGATGTCCGTGAACACCACCGGTTTGCCGTCGAAGTGTTGCAAGTACTGGCCCAGGGTGTGCAGGTAGAACTCGGTGTGCTTGCTTGCGCCGTCATACTGTTCATCCCAGTTGTCAGCGAAGATCCCGCTGTGGACGTAATGCAGCTTGGCGCGGCCGCCCTCCAAAGGCTCGAGGACGTGTTCCAGCTGGTTGAACCACCCGTCCGGACCGTCCATGCGGGACACCAGGTGGCGCGGGTATTCCTCGACCGTTTTCACGTCCGGCCACTGATCCGTGGGGAACATCCACGCCGGAGTGTCCTTGGTGACCGCCTGCCACACCCGCTCGGGAGTGCCTGGCAGTTCGACGTCCGCTTCGATTTCGAATTTCCGGTTATCAGTCATTGCTTTGGTCCTTTTCTGCTGCTTGCTCCGAGGAGTCTTGGTCCGTTGAAGGGGTCTTAAGTGCGGGGTGAAGTACGACGACGAGCCGGTGCTTGCGCGCCCCGCCCGCCACCGCGGCAGCACCGCCGCCGTGGTACTTATCCACGAGTTGGGTCACCGCCACGCCGAGCTCTTCCGCGAACGCTGCGCGTTCCGCGGCAGAGCGGAAGGTGATCTCCCCGTCGATCGCGAAACTGGCCAGCTTCTTCTTAGCCACGGCAGCACCGGCGATGAGCTTGCCCATCTCCTGCACGGTTCGCGAGGCAAGGGAGAGAAGCCAGAAAGCGGAGAAGCGATCGGCGAAACGACGAGGATCCGGCGCCACAGATGCCAGGGCGGCCGGGGAGATCAGGTACGACGCCGCCGTCGCACGCAGTACGCGCTCGGTAACGTTGCCTTTCCTGCGCTCTTCCACCAGCTCCACCAAGCCATGACGTTCCAGGGCCTTGAGGTGGTAGTTCACCTTCTGCCGCGGCAACCCGACCCTGGCGGCCAACTGCGTGGCGGACGCCGGCTCGGACAGCTCCCGCAGGAAGCGCGTGCGGATCGGGTCCAGCGACGCTTCCGCCGCGGCCGGGTCCTCGATCACTTCGATGTCCAACATGCCTCCAGTATGCTTACCGACAACTTTTATTGTCAAGAACTTTTTTCTCGTCGGTACTGTCGTTGCGACGCCCCGTTGCGAGGCCCCGCAACGAGGCCCCGGTAGAATTGTCCGGTGATGCAATCCCCCCTCCCCGTGCGCGACGGCGTGAACGCGACCCGCCTCCGCCTGCCGGACGAGGGCCCGTGGACCACCGCAATGGACTACATGATGCACCGCTGGGGACACATCGACCCCCAAGGCATCGAGGATCGTTTCGACGCCGGCGAGATCGTGGGCGAGGGCGGAGTACCCCTTGATCGCAGCACCAAACTGGAGGACCACACCTTCATTTGGTACTACCGGACCCTCCCACCGGAGACGCGCCTGCCCGTCGAGATCAACATCCTGCACCAGGACGAGCACATCCTGGTGGTGGACAAGCCGCACTTCCTCCCCACCACCCCCGGCGGCACGTACATCCAGGAATCCGCGCTGGTCCGGCTGCGGAACCTGCTGGACCTCCCGGACCTCATCCCCATGCACCGCCTGGACCGCATGACCGCCGGACTGCTGCTGCTCTCCACCAACCCGGAGACGCGCGGCAAATACCAGGTTCTCTTCGAGAAACGCCAGGTCCACAAGGAATACGAGTGTGTGTCCGCCGCGACGCCCGCCGCAGGCTATCCCGCCGTCGAGTTCCCGGCCGTGGTCCGCAACCGCATGACCAAGTCCCGCAGTTACCTGCTGGCCGAAGTGATCGACGGCGAACCCAACGCGGAAACGCGCATCGAACAAACAACAACGTTCGACGCCGGCACTCACCAGCGCGCGCTGTACCGGCTGGAACCCCACACTGGAAAAACCCATCAACTTCGCGTGCATATGGCCTCGTTGGGGCTGGGAATCATCAACGATGCCTTCTACCCGGACCTGCTGGACAAGGCGCCGGATGACTACAGCAAACCGCTCCAACTCCTGGCCCGCGGCATCCGGTTTGTGGATCCCATCAGCAAGCAACCGGTGGAATACCGCAGCCGGTTGAAGCTCAGCGAAGCCTGCACCTAAAAATCTTTGGGAGCCGCGACCCGCCCATTTCGCGCGTCCCAGGGCAGGACTACCATGAAGATCCTGGGGTAGTTTCCGGGAGCGTGTGATGGACAATTCGGTGGAGTTTCCGGGCGACGGGACCGCTTCGGTCTTCGCCTACTCTGCTGCCGCGGTGGGCATAACCGGCGTCGCGACCCTCGCTGCCATGTACGCCGTGGAAGTGCCCAGGGGTGGCCCGTTCGTTTTCGGCACCATCAACGATGCTGCTGGCGCCGTCTTCAACGTGCTGGTCATTCCCGTGATCCTCCAGGTCCACAAACGCCTTCCTAAAACATCATGGACTGAACCCCTGAAATGGGTCACCGTGGCAGCCTGCGGAGCCGGCGCCACGAGTTCGGCATTGTTGGTGCTCAAGGTCCTGGCATTCGAGCCATCCACTGCAGTGTCCGTTGCTGCGATCACGATGCAGGCCGTGTGGTTCCTCGCAGCAAACAACAAGCTGCGCACTGTGGAGGGCTACCCGCTCGGGCTGGCCCAGCTAGGCCGGTTCATTGGCGGTGCGCTGGTCATCGGGCTGCCCGTTGCGGGCCTCGGTTTCGTGATTCCCGGGCCCGAGTGGGTGCGATTTGCCGTGATGGGCCTTGGCATCATCGGAGGGGCATCCGCTTGGATCGCCTGGCCCTATTGGTACTTCAAGGCAGGCAAATTCCTGGGTCACCGGCGCACGGTCAACGTGCCCGGCAGCACGACTGCGGCAGCCTGAGCGGCCAGCCCCTGGGTCACTGAGGCCTTCATTGTGGTGGGGAACCAAAAGCAGACCGGAAGACCGCCGTCGTATCCTCCGAGAACAAAACGAACTCCACCAACGTCAGAGAACTGCCGGACGCGCCACCGGCCGAAGACGACGACGAAAACGACCTCACGGCGTCGAAGGCTACGTCGGCCACCTGACGGGCGTCCCATCCATAGACTCCGGCGCTGATCGCGGGGAAGGCGACGGTCCGGGCTCCCAACCTGGCCGCCACCTTCAGGCTTTCGTGGAAGCACGAGGCGAGCAGCGCAGGATCCGTCTGCCCGGCGTGCCGGTTGGGACCTACCGTATGCACCACCCACCGAGCGGGGAGCTGGAAGCCCGGGGTCGCGACGGCGGCGCCCACCGGCAATCCATCCGGCACTTCGGTGCGCCTCAGCTCGCGGCATGCCTCAAGGAGTTCCGGGCCAGCGGCCCTGTGGATGGCACCGTCCACTCCCCCTCCACCGAGCAATGACGAGTTGGCGGCGTTGACGATCGCCTCCACCGTGCGCGTGGTGATGTCACCGTGCAGAATTTCGATTCGCATGGCGCCAGTCTCGCGCCGGAGCGGCAGGAGCGGCAAGTGCGGTACCTTGTGCCCATGGACATCACCGCCCCGGAGACGTGGGGATCCGCAATCTACCTGTGGATCGTTCCCATTGTGCTGGGCGACGCCATCTTCCCACCCATCCCCTCCGAAATGGTGGTGATCACCGGCGGTGCCCTCGCCGCCGACGGCCACGCCAACTTCTGGCTGATCTTCTTCCTCGCGGCTTTCGCTTCCTGGCTGGGCGACGTACTGGTTTTTCTCTTGTTCAAGCGGCGCATCAGCCATGTCCTGGACCGCTGGTCATGGGGCCGCCGGGTTCACCGAGGCATTCACGAGGCAATTGCCAAAGCCGGCCGTTCCTCAACATACGGCGCGATCATCGGCGCACGCTTCATCCCCGGCGGCAGGCTGGCAACATCTTCTGCGGCGGGCATCGCCAACGTATCCGCACGCGGGTTCAGCCTTTGTGCGGGTCTGGGCGCGATTCTATGGGCGGTCTGGCAAGTCGGCTTGGGCTATTTCACCGGCTCCGCCACCAAGCTCCCCTTTTGGGCCAGCTCACTGATCGGCGTGGGTGTCGGCCTGGTGATCGGTGTGGTGGTTGGCTTGATCGTCACGCGGCGGCGTGGCAGCCGCTCACCCGTGGATGAACCGTACGACGCCGACAAGCCCGGCGACGTGCCACAGCCCGAGTAGCTTCCCTGGTTTAGACCGGAGCCCAGCGCCCGCGGTTGCGACGCAACACGTACAAGCTCCCTGTGATGGCTACACGTTCGACGGCGTCCCGCATCATGGCTGCCGACATCCGGGCTTCGTCGTTCTCACCTGAATAGTCGCGGTCGCCCACCGTGAACCGGAGGCTGATCTGGGGGACGCCGCCCACGATGTCCAGCTGGTTGGATTCGACGTGGTGGCGGGTTTCCAACGCCTCCACGGCTGCAGCCATCACCGATTCGGGTGCGTTGCCCGGTTTGAGGCCAGTGATCTTTAACTTGGTCTGGAACGACGGCATCCCACCACCCTAGCGCCCGTTCTGCGCAGCCCTAAAGCCAATCCCTCTCTCGCCTCCTGCACCCGTGGCCGGATCCCTCTCTCACCACCTGCACCCGTGGCCGGATCCCTCTCTCACCACCTGCACCCGTGGCCGGATCCCTCTCTCACCGGATGAGAGAGGGATCCGTAAAACCCTGCGTGACGTGAGAGAGCGTTCGCTAGCCGGTGTTGCGGAGGCCAGCGGCTACACCGTTGACCGTGATGAGCATGGCCCGCTGGAGCCGCTCGTCGATCTCGGCCCCGGATACGGATTCTTCCCGCACGCGGCGGAGAAGCTCGACCTGAAGGTAGCTGATCGGGTCCAGGTATTGGTCGCGGATTTCCAAGGAACGCTTCAGCGTGGGCTGGGCGTCGAGGAGTTCGATCTCTCCCGTGAGCCGTTCAATTTCGGCTACGGTGAGCTCGTACTCGTCGCGGATCATGTGGAACAGCCGGTGCAATTCCTGCGGAACAAGCGAGGAAACGTAGTGTCCGGCAATCTCCATGTCAGTCTTTGCCAGCGTCATTTCCACGTTGGAGATGACTGAGCGGAAGAAGTGCCAGCGGTCCATCATTTCAAGGAGCTGATCCGTGTTGCCTGCCTCGCGGGCAGCCTTTAGTCCGGAGCCCACGCCGAACCAGCCCGGAACGATCTGCCGGGACTGCGTCCAGCCGAAGACCCACGGGATAGCGCGGAGACCCCCAAGGCCCGCACCGGAATCGGGACGCTTGGACGGGCGAGAGCCGATGTTCAACGACCCCAGCTGCTCCACCGGCGTGGAGGCAAGGAAGTAGGCCGGCAGTTCGGGGTCATCGATCAGTGCGCGGTAGCGGTCGAACGCGGCGTCGGAGATGGTCTCCATGACGTTGGCGTAGCGCTCGCGCTCATCATCGGACGTGCGCGGAGTCCGGTGCAATGCCGAGCCCTGCATGACCGCGGCCAAGGACAGCTCGAGGTTTTCGCGCGCAAGCTCGGGCAGGGAGTACTTGTCCGAGATAACCTCGCCCTGTTCGGTGAACTTGATTTCGCCCTCGAGCACACCATTCGGCTGCGCCATGATGGCGTCGTACGTCGGTCCGCCACCGCGGCCCACAGAGCCACCACGGCCGTGGAAGAGGCGGACGCGGACCCCGTGCTTGGCGGCTACGTCGCGCAGCTTGCGCTGGGTTTTGTGGATTTCCCACTGGCTGGTCATCACTCCGGATTCCTTGTTGGAATCCGAGTAACCCAGCATGACCTCCTGGACGTCGCCGCGGAGCCGGACAAGTTCCCTGTAGGACGGATCAGAGAGCAACTGGTCCACGATCTCCGCCGAGGCGCGGAGTTCCTCCACCGTTTCAAGCAACGGGGCGAAACCGATCTTGGCGCGTGGCTTGCCGCCGAAGAGGTCAATCAAGCCGGCCTCGCGGGCCAGGACCGCTGCTGCCAGGACATCGTCAGCACCACGGGTCATGGAGATGATGTAGGTCTCCACAACGTCCGGACCATAAGTATGCAGCGCCTGACGGATGCTCCGGAAGACGTCGTATGTGCCGTCTGCTGTGCCATCAAGCTTGATCGGGTGCCCTGAGAGGGGGCGGTGTGAGGCCAGTTCTGCGCCGAGGAACGTGAAGCGCTCCTCACGGCTGAGCTCGCTGTATGGCTTCTCCGTGCCGAGCCGGTCCACGAGCTGGCCAACAGCATCGTGGTGGTAATCGGCGTGCTCGCGGATGTCCAGCGTTGCCAGATGCAGGCCAAAAGCGGCGATTGCCCGGCGAACGCGGGCCAAGGCTCCGTCTGCCACCAGAGCTGCCGAGTGGTTGCGCAACGAGTCTTCGAGCAGCCCGAACTCTGCCAGCAATTCGGAAGTGGTGGCGTAGTCGCGACCCGGCTCGTGATAGGTCGAGGCAGAAACGCGGCGTCCGGTATTGATGAGCTTGGCCTTGATGCACGTCAGCTTGAGCCTGTAGGGCTCCTGCGCATTCAGTTCAAGGATGCGCTTGTCCAGGCCCGGAAGGTTCTTCAGGTCCTCGGTGATGGAATCCAGCAACACCTGGTCGGCCCCAAAAAGTGCCGTGGAGTTGGAGAGGACCGAGATGAGCTCATCGATCAACGCAATGCTGATGCGCACGGCGTTCTGGTTCTGCAGCTGCAGGATTTCGCGGGTGACGGCGGCGGTGACGTTGGGGTTGCCATCACGGTCACCACCAATCCACGAACCGAACCGCAAGGGTGCGGCGGCGGCCGGCAGAGTGACACCGTGCTCGGCCAGAAGTTCCGAAAGGTCCGTCAGCATTTCAGGCATGGCATCGGTCAGGATGCTGTTCAGGTAGTAGATGGCGTTTCGGGCCTCATCCACGGGCGTGGGGCGGACCTGGCGCAGTTCATCTGTCTGCCACATCTGGTCGATGATTTCGGCCAGCTGCCGGTCCTGGCGACGCCGGGCAGACGTCCCTTCGGCGGTGGGCTCGGCGAGGACGTCTGAGAGCTTACGGACTTTGTCCAGCACGGAACGGCGTGAAGCCTCGGTGGGGTGCGCTGTAAATATGGGGCGTACGTCGAGCTCATTGATCACATCCTGCAGGACCTGTGGGCCTGCCTGGCCGGCAATCTCGGAAACTGCCTTAGCCAGCCAGCCATCCTTTTCCTGGCGGGTGCGGAGCCCACGGACACGATGAACCTGTTCCGCCGCATTGGTGAGGTGGAAGTAGAACGCAAAGGCCCGCACCAAGTCCGTCGCCTGGTCCAGCGGCAGGGAGGCGAGCAGTTCGCGTACCTGGGCAACGACGTCGTGCGCACTCCACGGACCAGTCGCGTCCGCGCCGCCACGAGCGGCCTCCTTGGACTCCTTGGTCAGCAGGCGGACCTGCTCCACGAGTTCAAGTAGTTCCGGGCCGTGCTGGCGAACCAGCGATTCACCCAGCAGGGTGGAAACGCGTCGCACATCAGCGCGCAGTTCGGCAGCGAGATCGGTGTCTTGATGGGCAGTGTGAACCATGGATGCATACCTTCAGGATCTGGTTTGGCCCGTACACTGCGCTGGATACTGTGAGCCGGATTACTAATGTTTCCTACGGGATCTTACCCGTACCGAACTCGCCCTATGGAATGCGTCTCAGATTTTGACTTCACTTTTTTGGGTGGGCGGCCCGGGCAGGACCATTCTTCCGCTCATCAGCTCATCATGTGCCGGGCCAGGGCCCGCGGTGAGATTCTCGTGCCTGCGCTGTCGCATCTCTTCGATCGCAGCGGCCGCCTCCACCCTGGTAGGTGCACCGGTCGCGGGCTCAACCATGGACAAGACACTTCCCAGCGTGCCCGTTGCACCTTTCGGTGAAACCCCCCGCTGAACGAGGCATGTGCCGGCCCAAATGGAGCCAAGAATCAAGGCAGAACTGACCACTATTGCAACCACTGCATCCATCCCCATGCGGTCAGGGTACTCCCCACGAAAGCCGTAGCCCAGCGTGATCAGTTCGAAAGGAGGCCCTGAGAGCACCGCATCAGGACGTTGTCCAAGAGCTGCGGGACGAAAGCACTGTACGCGCTGAACCGTGCCTCGATCTCCAACACCACTGGCCGGCCGTCCCGCATGCGCCTGACATCCACGGCCAAGGCCCCGGTCAGACCCAAGGCGGCAGCCGCGGACGCTGCCAAGCGGGCGACATCCGGCTCTGCGTTCGTCTCCACCTTCCGGACTCTGGCGAAACCCCCTGGCCATGCTGCTGGGGGTGGTTCTTTCTCCAAACCCACGAGCAGATCATCGGGATCAGCGAGCAATCCGCAGCGATGGACCACGACAGCATATTCGGTGCCTGGGGCGACGCGCTGCACAAGCCACGTATCATCCAAGCCAGCCCAGATTCCCTCCGCGCGGGCGCCGCCGTCGGACGTTCTTTCCAGAAGCCGGACATTGCGTCCGTCGAGGGAAACACGGGGCTTCACCACCAACGGGCCGCCCAATTTGTCCATGGCATCCTGCACGGATCCGAAGGCGCTCGGTAGGCCGAATCCGGGAACCCCGACTCCGGCGCTGCCAAGGCAGGTCATGGTGAGGTACCTGTCATTTGCCGTCCGGACTGATGCCGGATCAGCGATGAGGACTTCAACTCCCGGCGCGAAATCGTTGCGTGCCTCGGACATCAGCACCAGTTCTTCGCTGATGGTGGGAATGAGGATTTCAATGCCGTAATTCGCCACCAGCCCCCGCAGTTCCCATAGATATCCCGGGGCTTGGGGCGGCGAAACAACGGCCGCGGCGTCAACCCCACTGGGGCGGGCACGCTGTGCGTCCGCTCCAAGCACCCAATGCCCTCTGGACTTGAGCTGGCGGGCCAGCGATGACCCGGCAGGGCCGCAAATGCCCGTCACCAGCACGCGTGCCATCAGAAGGTGCCTTTGGCAGTGGCGGGGATCCAAGGATGCACCGTAGCGGTGCCTGTCGGCGAGTTCATTTTTCCCCTTGATGGATGGTTCGTATCACCCGCTTTCGGGCCCAACTGATGGATGAGTGCTCTCACCCGGAACTTCATGACGCAGTCCGGTTCGGGGAATCGACATCAGAAGTTGTAAGAAAAATCGTTGGAAGCGATCCCGGGACCGCTCAGGGTGTAGGTCAGAACCTGGTCGTCGCGACTGCGCTTGTGACCAGCCTCGATGTGGAAGTGAAGGTCATCACGCTGTACTGACTCAGTGGTGCAACTAAGCACGCTGCTGCTTTCCATGGCGCAGGTCCATCCGTCCGGGGCTCGAACCGAGTCCTCCACGAGCCAGGCATTCTGACTCACTGAGAACACAGCCTTGCCGCTGCTCAAGGGTCGGGTGCCGGCGACCTTGAAGTCGATTTCCAAAGGTGTACCACTGGAGCGGCCGTCCCGGTCCCGCCGCACCGAGCCGGAAATATCCGTCGGGGCGGGCGTCGACGGAACAGCCGTGGGCGTGGGGGCTGCAGTAGTAACCGGCGAAGGAAGGGGATCAGGGGTTTGCGCCGGCCCCTGGGAAGGCTCCGGCAACGGCGTGGGGGGTGCAGCCGCGACCGGTGGCGGCGTAGCCGGTGCCTCGGCCGGCGGACTCGATGGTGTCGGGGTCGGCGTCGGCGTCAAGGTCCCGGGGTTCTGTGGCAATTGCGTGGCGACGGTCTCCACGGCCCGCTGGTCCATATAGGCGTCGGGAGTCAGTTGGTCCACTATGCCCACGGCGCCCAGGACCAGGCCAACCCCCGCCGCTGCGATGATGGCCATAACGGCTGGCTGCGCCAAGGTAGGGACCACCAAGGCAGCCTTCACTGGCACTACTCCGCCCAGGACTCCGAGCCCGGCACCTTTGCCGGCCCAAGCTGCGAGAGGTATGCCTGTCACCAAAGGGAGCACCACTGCCCTCATGCTTCCCTGAACGTCCTTTAGTTCAGAGAGCGCGGCGGTGCACTTGGAGCAGCCGTGGAGGTGATTACGGACTTTGCGCTCCGCTGCACTGGAGAGACCGCCCCGAAGGAAGGTGCCGAGTTTGGATACGTACTCGACGCATCCGCTATCGGGTTGGTTCGCAATGTGGCTCTGAAGGTATTCGCGTCGTAAACCCTCGCGTGCGCGAAGAGCAAGGGCTGAAACTGCATTGGCGGACAGCCCCAAAATGGGTGCCACAACCGCCGGCTTCATCCGCTCCACGTCCAGATACCAGAGCACCGCCTGCCAACGTTCCGGCAATGCCCTGAACGCTTTGGCTACCGCATGGGATTCGAAAGCGTTGACGGCTGCATCCGAATCGGTCAAAGTTTGGTCCAGAACAGAATCGTCCCCGCTTGGCAGGACCTTGCCCGCCTTTCGATTCCGCTGGTGGGACAACCTTGTCACCGTGGACAGCAGGTACGCCCGAAAGAACGTGTCCGGCCCTTTCCCCGCCACGAGGCTTTGCAACACGGACTGAAAAGCCTCAGCCACAACATCCTCGACGTCGCTGGGGTTGTCCACGTTCCGTCTTGCCACCGTGGAGGCAATGGAGACGTGGCGCTCATAGAGTCCATTGAAGGCGGACACCTCTCCGCCGCGGACCAACTCAATGAGGTGACCGTCGCTTTCGACGTCCACGCCCACGTTGCTGCCCGATTGTGACCTGTGTGCCATCTAAGGCACCCCCAAACCGTAAATAATCCTGCCCATATATAGGAGTGGTGGCAGGAGGCAAGTCGTGACGCGGTTTATACAAGGTCTTTAGCAATGAATCTCGGTGCTGTTTCGTCACGAAACGGCTTTCGCCCGCACTGTTCGGATATGACATCGTTCCGGACAAAATCATTCGCAGAGTGCACGTTCTCGCGGCACCTTTTGCTGCGTAGATGGCAGACCACCAGCTACCAGACAGGTTGGCGATTCCGTGCGGATTGGTTCCTGCCCGAAGTCCGTACCGTCGTAACTTCGCTCGCCACGAACGCACTGGTTCCAGCTCCCACGGCCAAATCACTGGGTGCCGCCCGTGCGAGGAACGGGGTCAGCATCAGTGAAACCATGACTGACTTCCGGGCCCTGTTCGCGGCGGCAGAACAGACCCTCGACGTCGATGCGCTTCAATCGTTGGCGGAGGGTTGGGCCGAAGTTGCCGACAACGCGCCTCCCATCTCGTGTACCGATGTCTACACAGGACTGGCAACCCAAGCCCACTTCCAGCGACGGATCCACGAGGTCTCAGCGTTGGGATCCGGCCCGGGATGCCCGGCTGCGCACGTCATGGCCATCATCTCCGTCGCACGGCCCCGGGACAGCCGGAGCCATCGCTGGACACTGCTTGCCCGGCTCGGGGAAGAGGTCACCGGGCATCTGCATGGGACCGGAGCCATGGCCATGTATCAAAACTCCGCCGTGCACGTTCTCTTCCCTTTCAGCGAAAGCAATCTCTGCCGGCTGTCGGAGTGCAGGGCTGCCTTGGAAGCTCTGGGCGATGGCGCACTGAGCCCTGCGCACATGAAGTTTTATCCCCTGACCTCGATCGCACCGGCCACCACGGCAGCGGCGCAGGACTCTGCCTTCGAATCGAAATAGGCGGTCGCCTTTTCACGCCGTCACGAACCAACTGGCCCGAACACTCATCCTGTGACGGAACATTCCACCACGGATTCTAAGGACCACCCTGCTCATGAAAAATCAGATCCATCTAAAAACCGTGTCATTGGTGGCCGCGCTTTTAGCGGCTGTCATGGCCGTTCTGGGGCTCAGCATGTCGGCACTTCCAGCCCACGCTGCAGAGCTGGCGGACGCGGAAATCACCCTAAGTACGGAATCAGTTGTTTCCAGTCAATGGGACCAAGTAGATCTGACATGCGCATGGTCCGTGCCGGACAACTCGCAGCCCGGTGACACCTTCAGCATCCAGCTCCCGTCGGAGCTGCGATGGTTCGGTGCCTCTTCCTTCGATCTGGATAACTCGGCGGGCGACACCGTTGCCACGGCCGTGGCCAACGACGCCGGCCTGGTTGTCTTTACCCTCACGGATTTTGTCGGCACACATCCCCTTGACGTGGGGGGAACCTGTTCCTTCACCACCCAGTACTCGGCGAAACCGGCGAACGGTGAAACTCAAGAGTTGACGTTCACCGTGGGCTCCAGCGTGGTCCGCGTACCCGTGGTTATTGAGCCCTGCCCTTCGGACTGCGTCCCGGGAATGCCGACATCCGTGGGTAAGTCCATGTGGTGGTCGGACCCTGGCCAGACGGAACTTGAATCAGTCTTCTCTATGCCTCCCATGTCCTCTGAGACGAACGATGTTGTGATTACCGATACTCCGGCGAGCGGCATGGAAATCGACTGCAGCCGGGTGACGCCCCGGGTCGGCCAAAATATGGGAAATGCCGGCAACATTGTCACTCCCTATGACGATGACGAGTACCCGGCGAGCATCGAATGCAGCCCCCATGAACTGACGGTCACCTGGACGGGACTTCCCGAAGGCGAGCACGTGGAACTCTTCGTCGTAACGAAGGTGACCGATGCGTCCTTGGCTTCCTACGAAAACAACGGAACGGTCATCATTTCGGGCCAGGAAACTCCGGTCGTGGCGCAAACCCGTCGAAGCAGCGGAAGTGGAACGGGCGATGGTACCGCCACGCCGACCCCCACACCCAGCCCCACCACAAC
>NZ_JAJOHP010000043.1:0-42257 GCF_021109375.1 Arthrobacter sp. AK01 | reverse complement strand
GGGCGGCTAGCCCCTGATGGTTCAAGGGCTAGCCGCATTGTTTATCAGGACGGAGGAACTAGAGAATAGCCGTCATGACGTTCCAGCCTGTACCGATTTTGCTCGCCGTAGGCCAGGACGTTCCGCCATGACCAGCGTAAAGCCATAACTCACCGGCCGCGTTGCGCGCGAGGATGTCAGCTCGACCATCACCATTGAAGTCTCCGGGGCCAACGAGGGAGTTCATGGAGTTCCAGCCTTGGCCGACCTGTTGCCGGGGGAGCCAGCCGCCGAATCCTGTGGGTGGGTAGAGCAAGAGAGTCCCAGCAGCGTCGCGAGCCACAAGATCGGTTGCGCCGTCGCCGTTAAAGTCGCTGGCGCCCGTAATCTCTGACAGTCCATTCCACCCAGTTCCAAGCCATGATCGAACATTCCAGCCGCCCTTGCCATCGCCGCGATACACCCACAAAATTCCGCCACTGTCGCGGGCGATGACGTCAGCTTTTCCGTCCCTGTCTACATCCATAAACTCGAGAGCGGTCATTCCTTCCCAGCCGCTACCAACCTGAATGCGGGTCTTCCAGCCGCCAGCGCCGTTTCCGGGGTATAGCCACAGAAGTCCGCCCGAGTCGCGGGCGAGCACATCGGCATTCCCGTCGCCGTCGAAATCACCGGGAGCAACGAGGGCGGTCATGACGTTCCAACCCTGTCCCACTTGGGCACGAGGCAGCCACCCGCCTGACCCATTGCCGGCGTAAAGCCAAAGAAGGCCGGCGGCGTCTCTGGCCAAGACGTCGGACGTGCGGTCCCCGTTGAAATCGTTTTTGCGTAGCTGCTCCGCGTTGCCGTCCAAGACGCCTAGCGAGAAAAGGGCGGTGTTGACCACGTAAACCTTGTTGTTGAGGGGATTTACGCTCACAGCACCTGGATTTTGCGAAACTGACACCGCGGTGGTGCTGTTGTTTTTTCCATCTAGGATGGTGATCCCCCGCTGATCCATGGGGGCGTAAACCTTGTTATTAGTCGGATTAACTACCAAGCTCTGCACCCGCGTTGGTGTAACTATGTGCGCAGTTTCAGTCATCGTGGCACCGTCGATGGCCTTAATGGCGCCCTCCGAGGATTGACGTCCAGCGTCGACGTACACTCTGTCTATAGCCGGGTCAACCGCCAAGCTCCCGAGAGAGCCGCGGACGGTTACTGAGCCAGTGATCGTGTCGCTGGCTCCGTTGATTACCTTCACGCTCGACCCATGTGCTGGGGACGTCGTCACGTAAATCTTGTTCTTGGTCGGATTCACCGCCATGGCGAGAATGCCTCCCTCGCCGATGGACACGGAAGACATCGTTTTGCCTTCCTCGTCGAAGACGGTGATGATTCCTCCCGCGAGAACGTAGACCTTGTTAGTGACGTCATTGACGACTATGTCTTGCGTCTCTGCGCTGGTGGCAACGGAAGTGGCGGTGTTGGAGACACCATCAATGATTGTCAGGGTCTTTCCCGCGCTGCCATAAATCTTGTTGGACTTGTGATTTATCGCCAGGTGGTCGAGGTCAGATTCGCCTATTGGGATCGACGTGGTGGTTTGCGTTGTCTCGTCCACTGCGGCGATGGAACCGTTTGCACTGATATAGACCCTGTTTGTGACGCTGTTCACGGCAATGTCTGTTGCCACGGAATGATCCCACCGGGAACTGCTGTTGCCATCCCTGCCACTAACTCGGTAGACACCTTCGCTGGTGGCTACATAGGCTGTGTCAGTCACTGGATTCACAGCCATCACGGACGGATAAGCACCAACGGAGACGACGTCCGTGACCACGTCTGCTGCAGCGGGTGAGATTGAGGTGCCGGGCAGGAGGGCCAAAGCCAATCCAATGATGACGGTTTGCGGCGTAATCCGGCGTCGTCGTCGTTGGTGCTCTTTCCCGAGCGCGCGAGGTTGATCCAATGCAATGGACATGGAGTCCCCCAAATTTCGTGACGCTATAGCGCGTCGATTTCTATAGCGGATAGTCCAACGGCCAGTCCTGATTTCGATCAAGGCTGGCCGTTGATTGTCCTTCTGGAGCAGGTCGAATTAGAGGATCGCGGTCATGGCGTTCCAGCCTGTGCCGACTTTGCTCGCCGTAGGCCAGGACGCTCCGCCATTGCCGGCGTAGAGCCACAGCTCGCCGGCGGCGTTGCGCGCCAGGATGTCGGGCCTGCCGTCGCCGTTGAAGTCACCGGGTCCAACGACGGTATTCATAGCATTCCAGCCTTGCCCGATGGTCTGCTTTGGCATCCAGCTGCCGTATCCGTTGGGCGGATAGAGCCACAGGGCACCGGCGCTATCCCGGGCCGCAATGTCGGGCAGGCCGTCACCGTTGAAGTCGGCTACCCCGGTGATTTCAGACATTCCCAACCAGCCCGAACCGGCCCACATGCGGGGCAACCAGCCTCCGGCGCCGTCGCCGCGGTAAACCCAAAGCGCACCACCGCGATCACGGGTCGCCACGTCAACTTTCCCGTCTCCGTGGAAGTCGACTCCGACAATGGCGCTCATGCCTTCCCAGCCTTGGCCCGCCTGCACACGAGGCTTCCAGCCTGCTGAACCGTTGCCGGGATACAGCCAGAGGACACCAACACCGTCGCGGGCGAGAACATCCGCATGGCCGTCACCATTGAAGTCGCCTGGAGCCACGAGCGCTGTCATAATGTTCCAGCCTTGGCCGATTTGCACGCGAGGGAGCCAGCCGCCTGAGCCGTTGCCCGGGTAGAGCCACAGCACTCCGGCGCTGTCTCTAGCCAGGACGTCGGCCTTGCGGTCGCCATTGAAGTCGTTCTTGACCGGCGCGGAGGCCCGGCCATCAATAACCGCTACGGAGTCGCTGCCTCTATTGACCACATAGGCTTTATCGGAGGCAGGGTTGACCGCAACGGAACCGGGTTCCTGACCCGTGTACACCGCGGTGATGCTGTTGCTTTGTCCATCGATAACGGTTGTTCCTCGGCCATACATGGGAACGTAAACCTTGTTGCTGGTCTCATTCACCTCGATATCAGTAACCGCCCATGCGGTGGTGAGGTGAGCAACCTCAGAGAGGGATACGGCGTCAATGACTTTGACCGCACCTTCGTACGCGTAAGTCTCCACGGAGGCATAGATCGTGTTGGTAGTTTGGTTGACTGCCAAGTGCCACAGTTTGCTTGCAGTTGCGAATGTTCCACTTACTTTGTCAGTTGCTCCATCAATCACACTGACACCGGATCCGTACTTTGCGGCCCGGGTGAAGTAGATCCTGTTGCTCGCCTCACTGACTGCCAGGTCCTCAATCCCACCAGCGCCGATGCTGACCGACGCCGTGACAATACCGCTGGCATCGATGACCTTGATGATGCCGTCCGACAGAACATACGCCTTGCCCGAAGCAGCATTCACCACAATTTTTTGTGCCCCGGCCAGAGGGACTGAAGTCGTTGTGTTCGTTGCGCCGTCGATGATCTTCAGGGCAGCATTGACGCTGACGTAGATCTTGTTGGTCTTCTCATTTACTGCCAGGGCACTCACGGAGCCTCCGACTGGCACGAGTGTAGCCGCGTGCGTCACTCCGTCAACTACTGCGACCGAGCTTGAATCGCTGACGTAGACCTTGTTCGTCATAGAGTTCACGGCCACGTGCGACGAATGGTCGTTGGGTTGGTACACGTTTCCCGTGCCACCCCCGCCGATGCTGTATATGCCCTCTAGAGTCGACACGTAAGCTGTGTCTGTTACTGGGTTCACAGCAATGGTGGACGGCTGCTCACCGACCACGAAAGTATCCTTGACAGCGTCAGCCGTTGCTGGCGCGGTGGCCGTTCCCAACACCAGCGCCATCGCCAAACCGGCGGTCCCGAATCCAGCGATTGCCCGCCGTCGTCGTCGTGACTTCACCGTCCCAAACGCGCGCGAAACACTCAAATCAGCACTCATAGAATCCCCCAGAAGTCGTGACGCGGAAGCGCGTCTTCAAGGGCATTCTATAGTGGGGCGCCAGTGGCAGTGAACTGCCGGCTGAACCCACTACTGCCTAACAGGCGCCAGCGGTGTCCGAGAAACAATTCAACGGAGGCACTCCCTCAAAGACACATCCTTCACACACGGGCGGGAACGCTCCGGAAGAAGAGTGGTGTCTGCGGTGATTGCATCGAAGGCAATTGTCGGCATTATAGAAAGGCTAGCGAGTGCGCAACGTTCGGAGACGATAGTGGGGCGCAGCCAGGGTCAGGGTTCCCATACGAGAGGCTCTGAGACACGGCCAGCGGACGCCGAGGGAGGCCGAAGTGGGGCAGAGGCTTGTGACCAAAAAGATTGGACTCCTGAAACTTGGCCAACGCTTGTATGGGCTTTCGTCTAGTCCTAGACGCTCTCGGTCTTATGGGTCGCCAAATTCGTATATTCCGAGCGAGTTTTATATGGTTTCGTCCATGACTACGTTGGGTAAGACTGTCCGAAAAGCTGTAATTCCGGCCGCTGGCTTGGGCACGCGTTTCCTTCCTGCTACGAAAGCTATGCCCAAGGAGATGTTGCCGGTGGTGGATGCCCCGGCCATCCAGTACGTCGTCGAGGAGGCTGTCAAATCGGACCTCACCGACATCCTAATGATTACGGGCCGCAGCAAGCGAGCCCTGGAGGACCACTTTGATGGTGCCCCAGCCCTAGAACGGACGCTGGAACTTAAAGGCGACCAGACCCGCTTGGAAGCGGTGCAGTATGCTTCGGCTCTGGGACCTATTCACTACGTGCGCCAAAGCGAACCAAAGGGCCTCGGGCATGCCGTGCTTTGCGCACGTCAGCATGTGGGAGATGAACCTTTCGCGGTGCTGCTGGGCGACGACCTCATTGATGAGCGCGACGAGTTACTCGCCACGATGATGGAGGTACAAGCCCAAACTGGCGGTTCGGTGATTGCATTGATCGAAGTGGAGCCATCACAGATCAGCGCCTACGGATGTGCGGACGTATCCGCCATCGACGGCGAGGGCTACGTTCGAGTTAACAGCTTGGTTGAAAAACCAGACGTGCACGAGGCTCCTTCTAACCTTGCAGTCATAGGGAGGTATGTTCTGCACCCCTCGGTGTTTGAGGTCCTCGAACAGACTGAGCCTGGCCGAGGCGGTGAGATACAACTAACTGACGCCTTGCAGACACTTGCCGCAGGTGACGGCGAAGGCTCTGGGGTTTATGGTGTGGTATTCCGCGGCAGGCGGTTCGACACCGGGGACAAGCTGAGTTACTTGAAGGCTGTAATCACCTTGGCATCAGAACGCCCCGAGTTCGGCGAGGACCTTAAGTCATGGATGAAGGGTTTTCTGGGCTGAACAGGCTGTGTACCTCCTGGCGGCTGGCATAGTTGCGTCTAAACGCTCCACGTTCGGTATAGTGGGCATTCTTCGCAGGCTTGCCCGCGAAGAACCACACACAAGATCCGTCCACACCCTCAAGGTGTGGACGGATCTCTTGTTTGAAGACTCGCTATACGTGTGTGATTTCTCTGATCGTTTGGACGTGACCCTTGAGCCGTGTCTCTTGCGCACGGTTGCCAGAATCGTAGAACCACCACTGAATGTTGCCTTCGGTGGCGCTAGCGGCAAGAATCACTTCTTCTGATTCCAACCCCTCGTTGATTACATATGTCGGCATAATTCCTCCCCAATTAAAAGTGCAACCTTGGAGTGAGTACCTACAATCGGTCCCATGTTCAAGGTGAGTTCGCACTGGATTCTATCTCAGTCCAGGAAGCCCGGCTGTGGCTCCGAATGCGAGGGTCCGCGGTTCCACGAAACGCGTAGTGGTACGACCCGCAGATTCTGTGTCTGCCGCGGTGTGTTGTATCGTTATTGACGAGGGCCCCCCGCTTGAATAGTGGTTTCTAGACATCTCCACTGGCCATCGGGGGGCTTTTCTTGTCTTATTTATGCAGACCCCTGGCCAGCGATGACCTTGGGTGTCGGAGCAAATCCTCTGAGGACTCCAAAGTCCTGGTCCGGAGTCCACGAGCCGGAAGGCTAAATTGCAGGCATGAACTGCTGCCGCGCAGCACCCCCCGAGGCGGGCTTTGCTACCGCGGAAGACGGATTCGCCACCAGAGGCACTAGCTGATGGGCATGGTTACACGGCATGGCCGGGAGGACAGGGCTTGCCTCGGATCCTAGACTTATCCTGGCTAGTTACCCTTTTGAAGGGCATGGGCTGTGACATACGCGCTCATCTGGTCTTTCGAAAGGGCTGTGGAGATCTCTGAGATGGCTGTTGTGTCTGCGACAACAATTGACTGGCCATCAGATGACGTACCGGTGCCGAGCGTGGGCAGCGTGAACATTACTGTGTCGTTCGCTCGAAGGTCCTTCATGCCTAGCGCGAGGCTGCCGATGGCTGCGGCGTCGAAACTCTTGTCGACACTAACGAAGGGTGACACTGCGCTAACCATACTGTTGACCGTTATCGGGTTGGTAAGCGTCTCACGGGCGATCGTCTTGCTGATGATTGCCTTCATGTAGGCCTGTTGGTTTCGCACGCGCTGGTAGTCGCCGTCACTGAAGGACATGCGTTCACGGACAAAGGCAAGCGCTTCGTCGCCGTTCAGGGTCTGCTTGCCTGCTTCGTAATAGTGGCCCTTCATAGGACCCTTTGCTGGCGCGAACGGAATCTTTACGTCGACTTCCACTCCGCCTAAGGCATCAGTGAGGCCCTTGAAGCCTTCAAAGTCGACCATTGCGACATGATCAACGCGCTGCTGGAAAAGGGATTCGACGGTCTGGACCATCAGTGGCACCCCACCAAGAGCCAAAGCAGAGTTGATCTTCGATTCGCCCTTCCCGGGGATATTAACCCAGAGGTCACGCATGAGCGATACTGCGTACACGTTCTTCCGGTCGGCCGGAATATGCACAAGCATCAACGTGTCGGCCCGCTGGTCAGTGGACGCCGGAGTATCGACATCGAGCTCAGCAGATCCGCGGGTGTCGCTGCCCATCACCAGGATGTTCATCGGTGCAGTGCCGTTGACGGGCTCGGTTTTCTGAGGCCGTGTCGACTCTTCCGGGAAGGCCGTCTCAATCTTGGTTGTTCCCGAGTTGAAGGTCTGTGCCAAGTTGAAGACGTAGGCGCCTCCAATGAGGCCGGCCACGAGCACCGCGGCTGCGAAGCCAAGGAGCACGTTGCGAGCCGTTTTCTTGCCCTTTTTCTGACGTCGAGGACGGGACTCTGCAGAAGAAGTTTCGGTATCTGTCGGGAGCGTCATGTGTTCCTTGGTGTCGGCATCAGCAGTAACAATTCTATCAAGGCGCGGAGCCCGCTAGCCTCAGTCCCTCATTGGGCTGACCTTTGGAGTGGGGCCGACGCCATTTGGGAAACAAATTGTGTCTCCTCGTCCCACCCATTTGTTACCGTCACAACGAATTCCCTGCGGTCGTCTATGGTTGTCGCGCCAACGTTGACCGTGATTAGTTCCAACTTGGGGTTAGCCCCCAGCTCCGCTCCATAGGTCAGATCCACACCCGTGGGTTCCACTACCGACCTCTTCAATTCGCCGGCATGGGTGGTCCAGCTCACTCCTACTGCGCCTCCCGTAAGGTTGAATCCTGCTATCTCGACGTCGCCCTTGGATGCATGGAATTTGGTATCCGTAATGATCGGAGTTGCCAATCCGGTCTTGACTTGACTCTTGAGGGGATCGCCGGTGCCCGCACAGGTGTAATACGAATCCCACATGAATGAGACAACTTTGTGGGCATTCGACAACTGTTGGAGCTGCCTATCCAACCTTTGCTTGTTCGACTGTCCCCGCAGACTATTTCCGCAAATATTTGACGGTGTGGCCGGCGCCATGCCTTCTAAATTTGCCCACAGGACGGCGTCAGTCCCTGCAAGTCCAGAGGCAGCTGCCAGGAAGTAGTCCTTGATAGGTGCTACGTATTTATTAGCCCAGGTTCCTTCACCCACAACGGTGGCGGCGTACCGATCGACAGCGGCATCCGCTTCCTGAGGCAAGAACGCACCTGCCTTGCCGGTCCCCATTCCGTCTTGGATGGCTACGTTCAGAAGGAGCCCTCCCGAAGTCTCGGCGATCCTGCGACTTCCTTTGCGAGCCTCCTCGAGGCTAATACTGATGGCGTTTCGCCGCGTGTCGAGGTAGGGACTTACTATGGCACCACGCGTAGGAAAAACACGGTGCACAGCCTCGTTTTGCATTTTGTAAAGCGCAAGTATTGGGTCGAAAGTCTTGCTATCGGTGAGTGGCATTTCGGTGTGGTGGTAGAAGCCTGCCAAGCCGGGCACGTCGTTTACTGCTGCTTGGTACTCAAGGAACCGCTCCGTGAAAAGACCGAGGGTTCGTTGGTAAGAGAGGTCAGGGAGATAGTCGGGGTCCGAGCGTTTCACGGGCGAAGGTAAACCTGCGTAATAGTTCATGTCCAAGTCCGTTGAAGCGGAGGCCAGGGATGTTGAAGGGTCGCCGGCGTCCTCGCTGCTCCCTCCGACAAGGATGACGTCGTAGCTGCCGTTTGTTGAGTCGCAACCGTTGCCTTTGGCCGGGAATACTAGAATTGTGTAGTGCTTCCCATTGCTCGTCGTCGCTCGGTCGCGAGGGCATTTAGCCGCGGGGGTGCCCCACGGACTGCCGTCAGAATATGTGAAGTAGCGGTTTACTTTGATGCCGTCTGCAACGGCATCGGCGCAACTGCGCCCGTCGATACGGCAGTCAGCCGGCATGGCTTCGGCAGTTGCGGGTTTGAGCAGCGTTCCAAAAGTGATGACAGTGTCACCGCCTAGGGCCTTGATGTCCGTCAGCTTCTTTTGGTTCGTTTCGTCACTTGAACTTGCGGAGATGAAGTACCCGCTTATGGGATATGAGGGAGCGGCTGTTGCACCCTCACCGGAACCATCTGGTGCCGGTGATGATTCGTGCATGATTCCGAAAAGCCTGGCCACAAGGGCAATGACAAGCACGGCAACGATGAGACCTGCACTCATCCACCGCTTTCGACGGGGCGTGTTCCCATTGGAGTCGGGAGCAGGATTCGTGGCATGACTCCGCAACCTTCGGTGCGTCATCTTCTCCTCATGTCGGGGTCGGCAGAGATGACTCTATCAATCAGTACCGCTGAGTTGGAGGGACCCGCGGCCGGACGGGCTGGGCACTAAATCATACGATAAACTAATGCGGGTCGCCCTCCGATGGTGACCGTCCGCTCGGCGCCGAGTCTCAGGTGGCGAGCATGATCTGGAAACGTTAGCGTTCCGACAGACACTCAACGGGGGTAAAGATGGGAAAGGTAGTCAGGCGCGTTCAGGCTGCAGGTGCCGTTTTGGTGCTGGCCATTCTCGGGTTCACAGGTACCCAACCTGCCTATGCGACCGATACTGGTCCTGCACCTGGCACAGAACAGCCTGGCGAAACTCCTACCCCTGAGCCTACGGACCGACCTCCTGTAATCCCGCCTGTGGTCCCTGTTCCCGAAGTCCCACCTGTGCTTGTTCCGTCCGATCCGAATCCGGCTCCAGTTGAACCGGATCCGCAACCAGCACCACAGGTACCTCCTGTGGAGCCGCCTGCGCCGACAGAACCGCAGGTTGCCCCGGTTGCTCCGGTTGCTCCGGTGGTCCCTATGGTCTCCCCAGCTCCCGTTTTCCAGCCACCATCGCTTTCGGAACAAGGCGTAGGTGATGAATACGTGGAAGTTGTACCCGCCGAGGCTGAAACCTCTGCTGCCGCAGACCCATCTCCTGCAGCGATCCCTTCACCATTAGCCACCAAGACGGCTTCTCCGCCTATCTCAAGTGCTGAGATTGCCGGGCCACTTAAGGCAGCCTTGGCGCCCGTGGGAGAGAACAACCTTATTGCTCAGGGTCTAACCGTGCTGGTGCTGATTCTGTTGGGTGTTGCATACTTCCGGGCGTTGCGTTCCAAGGGGATCCGCGGACCCCAAGTTAACGGCAAGTAGGCCCATGGTTAGCTCCCTCCCCAGGGATATAGATGCGGTAAACCTGGCATTGCCGATGCGCCTCATGCTCCTCACGCACTCCTACTGGCCGGAACACAGCCCGCCGCAGCGCCGGTGGGTGTCTCTGACACGGGAATTTCGACGTGCTGGATGGAACATCGACGTCGTGGCGCCGGTGGCGCACTATCCGAATGGTCGCCGCAACCTGCCTCGGCGTGAGGCGGGATTTGCTTTTGCACACCAGCGCGGACCTCACGGCGAGATAATTAGACGAGTCCCCTACCTACGCCATCTGGGAACCTCATCATTAGCGCGTTTTGTGGACCAGCTCTTCTCCGCAGTGATGTCTGTCCCAGTGGGACTCTTCGGGCAGAAACCGGACGCAATTCTTGCTACGGCGCCCAGTCTGCCCACCTTAGCCACAGGGTACGTCCTATCCAGGCTCCGCCGGGTGCCGCTCATAGTTGAGATGCGGGACGCCTGGCCCGACTTGGCGCGGGATGCGCGGATGGTCCAGGGTAGCGTGAAAAGTCTCGTGGAACGGGTCGTTGAATTTGTACAACAGCGTGCGGACCTTGTCGTGACCGTCACCGACGGCTTCGCCGCAACCTTACGTGACCGTGGTATTCGGAATGTCGTGACCGTAAGTAACGGACTCGATTTAAGTTCGATTCCTTTCCTGGAACCCCCGGCATCCGACCGAGAGGTCTTTCAGGCCCTATACCTTGGCAACCATGGCAAGAGCCAGCGGTTGGACGTGCTGATTCGGGCAAGCGCTTTGCTGGGTGACGGATTTCATTTGACTTTGGTCGGACACGGAACCAGCCGCCCTCAATTGGTAAAGCTTGCTCGTGAAATCGATGCGCCGGTTACTTTCTACCCCTCGCTCCAGGGGGCGGAGGTCATTGACAAATACCGCGAAGCAGACACGTGCATTGTGTCTCTCCGGGACGACTGGAAGTCGTTTGAAACTACTGTTCCGTCAAAGACTTACGAGGTTCTTGCGATCGGCCGGCATGTGACGGCGGTAGTGCGGGGAGAGGCCGAGCGCATCATCCTTGAAGCCCGCGGCGGAGACGTCGTGTCTGCCAGCCCTGAGGCCGTAGCCCAGCTATGGCGGGAACTCGCTGCTGATCGAAGCCGTCTCACATCAGGCGCCAGCGGACGTGAGTGGGTCCGGAATAACGCCGACTACACAAAGCTGGCTGTTAGATACATGCAGGAAATTTCGGCGCTTGTGCGGCCTGAAAAAGCAGTACCGCAGGAGCGTGGCCAATGATCCATTTCATTCGAAATATTCGATTGGCGGCGGGGACTGTTTCCGAGCATTTGACTGAGGCGCCATTTGTTCTCGCCTTACAGGTCCTACGACGACTTCCCTCCGGTTTAGTACGGCCGTCTGCCCGTGTCGTTTCCCGTTTGGCGCCTGGTTCTTGGCGCCCAATACTCCTTTTGGCCAGTCATGCGGCGGGAGATGCTGAAGGGTTGGCCCGTCGCCTAGATCGCGCTGTAGCGGCCGGCATCGGAGGAGATCGAGCCCGTAAGGCTGCCGAAGTTGCTGTGGCTGCAGGCCAGCCGCAGCATGCGGATCGCCTTTTGCGAATGGTGGCTGATTCATCCCAAACGGCGTCTACTGTAGCTCGGCGCAAATGGTACGACGGCGACATGAGCGGCGCGGTCGGCGTGCTCCATGGTCAGACTGGCAGCATATCCAAGCAGCGGCTCCGTTTGGAATCAGAACTCGCGGTCTTCCAAGGCTGGAACCCTCTGGCACCGACCGTCCTAATGACGCCAGAACCTCGCCGCGTCCTTCACCTAGTAACAAACTCGGTACCCCATACCGGAAGCGGCTACGCGCGACGCACGCAATCTGTTTTATCTGCGCAGCAGGAAGCCGGTTGGGAACCGTTGGCCGTGACCCGAATGGGATACCCCGTCCAAATTGGGGTCCTGACCGCGAAGAACTGGGACGTGGTTGGCGGTGTCAGATACGAGCGAATCCTGCCCGGAGCAATGGCGTCAAAAATGGACGATCGCTTGCAGCAGCAAACGACCGAACTCCTGGCAATTGGCAAGAAGTTCCGGCCATCGGTCCTCCACACTACAACCCATTTCGTGAATGGTCTTGTGGCCAGGGAAGTCGCCAAGGCATTGGATATTCCGTGGGTCTATGAAGTACGTGGACAGCTGGCAGACACTTGGGCATCCAGCCGTAGTGAGGATGCACGCAACAGCGAACGGTACAGGCTCTTTACAGAACGCGAAGCTGAAGTCATGCGGTCAGCTGACCTTGTGGTAACTCTCGGCGAATCGATGAAACGGAATATCGTGTCCTTCGGCGTAGAGAAGGACAAGATTTTGATAAGTCCCAACGCCGTCGGGGGTGCCTACCTCGAGGCTCCAATCGAGCATGGGGAGGCGCGGCGGATTCTAGGTCTTGATCCCAACAATCTCTACATAGGGACAGTCAGTAGCCTCGTTGACTATGAAGGCCTTGACGACCTAGTAGCATCATTTGCGCTGCTTGCGCCTAGACTGCCAAAGTTGAAGCTGGTTCTCGTGGGGGATGGAACGGCTGCTCCCACGCTTCGAGACCAAGTGAAACGTTTGGGGCTCTCGGACCGGACGATCTTCACAGGCCGGGTCTCTCCGGACCAGGCGCGACTCTATCACTTGGCGTTGGACGTCTTTGTCGTGCCCCGAAAGGACCTTGCGGTTACGCGGTCAGTTACGCCGCTGAAGCCTGTAGAAGCTTTAGCCTCTGGGCGACCAGTTGTGGCCAGTGATTTGGAGGCGTTGAGGGAGATCGTGCACGACGGTGTAAACGGCAGATTAACGATGGCTGAGGATCCGGTCCTGTTGGCTGATGTGCTGTTCGAACTACTGGACGATGAAGGTTTGCGGCGGCGGATGGGATCCGCGGGGAGGGTTGAAGTACTCGCCTCGCGGACGTGGCGAGCCAATGCTCTTGCATACGGCCAGGCATATGAAACTTTGGCGTCTAACTATTCGAGGAGGGCCAGCTGATGTTGCGACGACAGCTCGAGAGCCAAGGCACGCTCAGATGAGGCCTGAAACTGAGGACATCGTACAACTGGAGTGGGTTGCGGACAGGCCATCTGTTGAGCAGGACCCTGTGGGGCGAAAAGCCCTTTGTCGACTTGAAGGAACAAGGGGAATCATCTAGTGTCCGCGAAAAAGCCTAGGCTACCAGCGCCTGCGGCCGTCCAGCCAATGTCGGTAGACATCCGGAAGCTGTCTCGCGTCGGCTCAAGGCCTGGCTTCTTGGACTACTTGGTCCGGCTCTGGGATTACAGGCAGTTCATTTTCTATGATGCCCGGGCGCGCGTGCAGAGCGGCACACGCAAGGATCGGCTTGGAAGCGCGTGGCTGTTGCTGAACCCGGTGTTCAATGGCCTCACCTACTACGTGATCTTTGGCCTGTTACTCCAAACAAGTCATGGGATTGAGAACTTTGTCGGGTATCTGGTTGTTGGGATATTTCTGTTTCAGCTGAGTGCAGGAGCGATAACGGCGGGCGCACGATCCATCCGCAACGGGAAGTCCGTGGTCCAAGCCTTTAACTTCCCTAGAGCGGCTCTGCCTCTGGGAGCCAATGTCCGCGAGATGCTCTCGGCCGTGCCCCTCATTCTGGGTATGCTGCTACTCGTAATAGTTCTGCCTCCCGCTGAAGTCATCAGCTGGAAGTGGCTTCTAATAGTCCCTGCGGTTGTGCTCCAGGGAGTCTTCAACCTCGGCATTGGCATGATCCTTGCCCGGATTATTTCAACCGTTCATGACGTGACCCATTTGCTGCCGTTCGTAATCCGGGCATGGATGTATGGATCTGCGGTGTTCTACTCCTACGAGAGATTCATTCAGGATCCCACTGTGCTGGCTGTTATGAAATTCAACCCTCTTTTCAATGTCATCGACATCGTCCGGAGTTGTGTTCTGTATGACAGGGTTCCCGCGTGGGAGTCCTGGACGAGCCTGGCCGTAGTTGCGCTGACAGCACTACTTATCGGCTTCTTCTTCTTCTGGAAGGGGGAGGAGACCTATGGTCGGGATTGACCAAACGGTTTTTTTGGATGGTCCGCCCTGTGTCGTGATCGATAAGGTGAAGATGACTTATCGAGTAGCGTCGTCGGACGAGCGGACGACGTTCGCGCGCAAGGGCCTCAAGGGCAGAATCAGCAGGCTTTTCCGTCAAGCCAACCTCGTCACAGTCAGTGCGCTCAAGGAGATTTCCCTGGTAGTCGAACGCGGTGAGTCTGTCGGGATCATCGGTCGCAACGGATCCGGCAAGAGCACACTAATGAAACTGATCAGCGGGCAGGCAGCACCGTCCGAGGGGGCTGTTTATGCGTCGAGTACCCCAGTCTTGTTGGGGGTGAATGCCGTCTTGGTCCCCGAACTTTCAGGTGATCAGAATGTGGTGTTGGGATGCCTGGCCATGGGTATGAGCATGGAACAGATAGATGAGCAGTTTGACAGCATCGTGGAAGTTTCCGGGCTGGACTCAGCCATCTATCTGCCGATGAAGTCTTATTCTGCAGGTATGGCATCACGCCTTCGCTTCGCGATTGCGGCAGCCGTTAATCCAGAGATCCTCCTTGTCGATGAGGCACTGAATACTGGTGACGCCCAGTTTGGCAACCGCAGCAAGGCCCGGATGGACGAGCTTCGGTCGCAGGCGGGGTGTGTGTTCATTGTTAGTCACAGCCTCGACACCATCCGCGACATGTGTTCTCGCGTGCTCTGGCTGGACAAGGGTGAGCTGATCATGGATGGGGACCCCGAGGAAACAACCAGGCTTTATCAGGAGTTCTCGTCCCATCTTTCGAAGGGAAACAACATCAGCGCGGCCAAGATCAAGGACGACGCTCGAGCAAATCTTGTGGCTACCCAAATTATGGAGAGAGCCAGCGGCAGACGAACGGAGGGACGCTGACATGCTCATAATTGATGAGCTTCGAAAGGCAGCGTGGCATTTGCGCCGAGGCGGGTTCGCTGAACTTGGCGAATGGCGACGACGCCAAAAAATTGAAAACAGGATGAAGAGGGTGCGACACTCGAAAGCTCTGGCCCCCGGCCCGCACAACGAAAAGCCTGAGTCAAAGAAGCAGCAAACATTTGGACCGCACCGTGTACCGGACCGGGCTCCACGGCGAACAGATCTTACAGTTGGCGTGATCTTAGATGATTTTTCAGCGGCCTCCTTTGCCTATGAGTGGAACCTCCTGCATTTGCGTAAGGACCAGTGGCGGGATCAGCTCACCGAGACGAAAGTGGACTTCCTCTTTGTAGAATCGGCGTGGAACGGTAACGACGGATCTTGGCAGTACCAACTCATGGGGAACTCCGGCCCCAAGCCTGAGTTCCTGGCCCTCATGGCGTGGTGCCAAGAGCAGTCCATTCCCACGGTCTTCTGGAACAAAGAGGATCCCCCACACTACGACGACTTCCTCCCGGCCGCGAGGCAGTTTGACGTCATTTTCACAAGTGATTCGGATCGAATTCCGGTTTACCAGGAGGACCTGGGGCATGACAGGATTGCCGCACTTCCTTTTGCAGCTCAGCCAGCCATCCACAATCCCATGCGTGTTGGACAGGGGAGGCACTCCAAGGGCGTGGCCTTTGCCGGCATGTACTTCGCCCATAAATATCCGGAGCGTCGGCAGCAGATGGATTTGTTGCTAAGTGCCGCAAGAGACGCGGCCGCTCAGTCAGGTCCGAAACTCGAAATATTCTCCCGGCAGTTGGGCGGGGACTCGAACTATCAGTTCCCCGTACCTTTCAACGAACACGTGGTAGGTAGCCTGGACTACGCAAGGATGCTTACGGCCTACCGTGCCTACAAGGTCTTTCTGAACGTGAATTCGGTTGTTGATTCGCCGAGCATGTGCGCCCGTAGGATTTTCGAAATCACTGCATCCGGGACCCCTGTGGTCTCCACACCAAGCGCCGCCATCAGGCAATTCTTCGAGGCAGATGAAGTCCTGGTCGCGGACACCAGGCAGCGTGGTGAGCATCAGATTCGCATGCTTGCACGCAGTTCGGAATTCAATGATCGAGTGGTTCACAGAGGTCAGCGACGGATCTGGTCTGAAAACACATATGCTCACAGGGCCGAGACGGTAGTAGCTTCGGTCTTGCCTGAGAGGACTCAGCCAGTAGCTCACCCGTCCGTAAGCGCACTTGTGCCGACAATCCGCCCTCACCAGTTGGAGCATGTCTTCGCTACTGTCGGCAGCCAGTTGGACGTGGATATCGAGCTAGTGATGCTGACTCATGGCTTTGAAATAGCATCAAGCATGGCGCAGAGTCTTGCCGAAAAGTACGGTGTAAGCAGATTCAAGATTTTGTCGGCTCCTAGGGAAGTCACCCTCGGGGAATGTCTGAACATGTGTGTCAGCGCGTCCAGCGGAGAAGTGCTTACAAAGATGGACGACGACGACTACTACGGTCCACGCTACCTGGCAGACTTGCTGCATGCCTTGGAGTTTTCAAAGGCTACCGTCGTTGGCAAGCTTGCCCATCACATGCATTTCTCAGCTACCGGCGCGACAGTGCTTCGCATGCCGCATATGGAGCACCGGGAAAGCCGCCTGGTTATGGGGCCGACGATAACGGCTCGCCGGACGGTGTTTGAGGAGACGCCCTTTGAGGCTCTGAACAGAGGTGAGGACACCGCGTTCCTTAAAGCTGTGACAGATGCCGGGGGGTCGATTTATTCGGCAGACAGGTTCAATTTCTGTCAGCTGAGAAAAGGCGAAGGCCACACGTGGGATGTTTCTGATGAGGAACTGGCTGCGTCCGGTGAGATCAAGTTCTTTGGAGACCCCAAAGAACACTTAACTGTCTAAAAGGGGCAATGGAATGACGTCTATCGAGACAGCTGCGGTAATCGGCCTGGGCTATATTGGACTGCCCACTGCGGCCATCCTCGCAACCAACGGCATCAACGTCATCGGCGTAGATGTAAATCAAAGCACTGTCGACGCAGTGAACCGAGGCGAGGTTCCGTTCGTGGAACCAGACCTGGGCGTCCACGTTGCCGGCGCGGTAAGCCAAGGTCACCTAAAGGCCACACAAGACACTCCAGCTGCCCAGGCGTATATCGTGGCCGTCCCTACTCCGTTCCGGGACGATCGGTCGGCAGACCTTAGTTTCATCGAAGCTGCCGCACGTGGGATTGCACCGCAGCTGCAGGGCGGTGAACTTATTATTCTGGAGTCGACGTCCCCGCCACGCGCCACCAGGCACCTGGCCGAATACCTACTGGACCTTCGGCCTGATCTGTCACTCGATGGTGCTGGCGGGTCTCCCGTGATCCACGTCGCCCACTGCCCGGAGAGGGTATTGCCGGGCCGGGTCATGATTGAACTCGTTACCAATGACCGCATTGTGGGGGGGCTTACGCCCGAAGCTGCCAGTCTCGCGCGCGATCTGTACGCTGTCTTCTGTAAGGGTGAGATCCTGATGACGGACGATGTAACGGCTGAAATGGCCAAGCTCGTCGAAAACTCGTACCGGGACGTCAATATTGCTTTTGCCAATGAACTCTCCGTGATCAGCTCCAAGCTGGACATTGATGTCTGGGAACTAATTCGTCTCGCGAACCATCACCCCCGCGTCAATATTTTGAATCCGGGTCCTGGCGTAGGCGGCCACTGTATAGCGGTTGACCCATGGTTTATTGTTTCTGCTGCCCCGACTGAATCGCGATTGATAAAGACGGCCCGCGAAGTCAACGACGCAAAACCCGGTTGGGTTGTCAGCGAAGTGGTGGCGGTTGTTGAGTCCTTGGTTCATGGAGCTGAAGTTGCAGTGCTGGG
This sequence comes from Arthrobacter sp. AK01, assembly GCF_021109375.1. NCBI lineage: Bacteria > Bacillati > Actinomycetota > Actinomycetes > Micrococcales > Micrococcaceae > Arthrobacter > Arthrobacter sp. AK01. The sequence continues at coordinate 24,471 of NZ_JAJOHP010000043.1, read as the reverse complement.
TCTTGCATTCAAAGCCAATATCGACGATCTACGCGAATCGCCCGCCATCGAAATTGCTGTTGACTTGGCAAGCAAGTTGACAGGTAACAAAATCAATATTGCCGAGCCGCACGTGAGAGAGCTACCCTCAAGGCTGCAGGGACTTGAAAATGTTGAACTGATGGACCCGATCGCGGCTGTGCGGAGGTCCGCGGCAGTTGTGCTTTTGGTAGACCACGAAGCGTTCAGGGACGTAGCCGTCCATCTTGATGGCAAGCTACTCGTCGATACGCGTGGGTTCTTCAAAGGGTGACGGCACTCCGGACTGTGCGCTAATTTAGCGGCGCGTTCTGGGGGATCTGTTCTGTGCGCCTGATTTGGGAATGGAAGCAGGCTGCCTGGTGCAAATTCTGGGGTAGGAAGACTCTGGTCGGGCGAGAAGAAGCGCAATAGGATTGGAGGTCCAAGGCCATTCTTTCTGGGGACACTCCTTTATGACTGCACGTAAGAAGTTGATCGCAGCGTTCATTGTTTCAGCCTCGCTGGGGGTATGCGGAGCTGCTCCGGCACACGCGGCGAGTGCGCCGGACTATTCGGGTGTGGGTTCCAGCAGCGTGGCACCGGCATCTGCGGGCGGTAGGACGATATACGTGGACGATCAAGGATCGGACGTTGTCGGGGTGAATCAGCCTTGGGGGTACGTCGAGTACAACCGCGTGACCTGCTTGGACACAGGGACAATGCCACCCAACCAGCCGTCGTGTCCCGAACCGACTATCAATCAACCGCTCAAGACCGTGCAGGCCGGCGTCAAGATAGCCAAGCCGGGAGACGTAATCGTAGTTCGGGCTGGTACGTACGATGAGAAGGTCGGATGGGCCGCCCGTCCAGCTAGGTCAGATGCCCCCATTCATCTCCAGTCTTACCCAGGAGAGATGGTTCAAATTAACGGGTATCTGTCCCTCACAGGTGCCGACTATTGGACCGTCCAAGGAATCCGCTGGGGTTACAGTTCAACCAACACCACGGGTCAAGCTATTGTGAGCTACTTTGGTGGGACTGGCTGGTCATTCATTAAGAATGAAGTTGCTGGTACCCGCGGTGTGGCCAACATTCTTGTGCGGGAGAAGACTCCGGCGAACTGGACCAATGAAGGCCGAACGGCGGCGGCGCCGCACAACTACATGATTGCAGCCAACTGCATTCGGGATGCGGCCAAGACCGGGAACGTGGGCGAAATGCATAACATTTACCTCATGCCCACTGTCTACTCCGGCGGGGGCACCATTGAGAATAACCTGATGGGCGGCGCCCCGCTCGGCTCCAATATCAAAGCGTCCGGCAGTACCGACCCCAGTAGTGCACCAAAGGACGTGGTGATCCGTAACAACACGTTGCTTTATGGTGCTTCTGGGATTGTTATCGGGCAACAGGCCGAACGAGTCGAGACCGTTGGCAATCTAATCGCCATGGGAACGCAGTCAGGACCTTACGATGGCGGCGTCAAAACATACGACTTGGTGAAAGCGGACACTGACTCGGTAAAGGACACTCTCATTCAGGGCTACGCGACGCCTATCCGCCAGCCTTGGCAGGCGAGCCCCGTTCTCTACGTTCGTCGAAACGTTACCCCAGCTACGGTAGCCCTGACCGGCTCCCTTGCGAACTGCACGGCTAAAGCTTCAGATCCAGCTGTACGCCTTGCATACGGCCATCTTTCAACTAAGTAAAAGGCTGTTCCACTTGCTGGGTGTGCTCTCTGAAAGTTCATGACTTAAGTCACCGGGCTCCCTTTTTTGCGTTAGTGAAGAGGGACATATTGCCGAGTTCAACGTTTCCCTTTCCGATCTGCCAGCCCTTTACGGTCAGGGACTTGCAGGAAACGCCCTCCGGAAGATCGAAGCCCGCAAAGTACGTGCGCTGGCCGCCATCAAGATTCAGATAGCGAAAATGGCCAATATCTGCCATGACAGATTTAGTGATCCTGTGTTTGTAGAGGTGTAGGCCATCTGCTCCCTCAAGCTCAAGTGACAAAATGAGCCTAACCGCGGAACCCGCACTGCGTGCATCAAATTGAAGCCCGAAAGCCGAAGTGTCAGGCGGAATCGAAAAGGTTGGGGGGTCGGCGACAGCGTCTCGCCAGGCAAGATCCGAAGTGGACACCACGCCCCCCTGTCCCTCTCTACCACTAGACTTCGCCGTCTCCAGAATTTTGAACTTATCCGCTACGACTTCGTAAACATGGTCTTCGTAATGATAAGGCGCCACACCCCATTTGTGGGTTTTGCTGGCCGCCACCTGCGCCCAGGGGATGTCGAGATAGTTCACGTCCATGTGTTGGCGAACGACGGCTACATAACGAGCCAAGACATTGTTCGCTTCATCGGGGAACAAGTCCCAAATCTTTTTGAGCGGAGTGCCTTCGTCATCCCACATGGACCACGGGAGGTTGAATAGTACGAGCTTCGACTGCAAGCCGTGTGCCCTTGTGAACTCGGCGAATTGCCTTACTGACTCCTGCCAAAGTTCATAATGTTCCTCCGTTCCAAACTGAATCCAGGCGGCCTTTTCAAGGTTCTCTATGAGGCCGCTTTGGATTAGCTCGACTGAACGGGTTACGTAGGTGTTTTCCGCGACCTTGATGACACCCAATCGTTCATCTGTAAGGTCCCAAAAGATATAGTCCGCTTGATCCGCAACGTCTAAGAGCGTTCGGAAGATGCTGCCATCGAAGTCACCTTGGAGATTGCGGATTTGGAAGCGGCTTTCCAAGGTGCCTTGCTGTGCTGAGGCCGGGTAAACATCGCCGACTGCACTGATGAGAGACTGCCTGGCCGTATATCCCAGAAGTCGATGCAGGGACATGTCGAGAAACTCGACTGAGTCCCGGGATACACAGCTGCCGTAAACGTAAATACGTGCCAATGGTCGAACACCTAAAGGATAGAGGGTTGCAGTCGTTCCGTGTTGTCGCGGCGACGAACTAAGTTGTAAGGCCACTCGGCCGGCCCGTGGAGAGAGCCGGCCGAATGGTTCTAGCTAAGCGAGTTAGAGGTTGCCAGGGCTGGAACTGATCTGCGGCCGAGCGACTCGAAACGCCATCCACGATCTGTCCACGTGTCAGGGTTCAGAACATTTCGACCGTCAATGATCGCTTTTGACTCGACCAGTGGTTCCAGATCCTGCGGTTCCAAAGCGGAGAACTCCTGCCACTCTGTAAGCAGGATCGTCAGATGGCTGCCCTGAAGCGCCGCTTCAAGAGACTCAGCGTACTTGAGCCGCGGGAATCGTGAGCGCGCGTTGTTCATGGCCTCAGGATCATAGATTGAGACTTCGGCTCCAGCGCTATAGAGCTGTGCCGCTACGTCAAGAGCGGGGGAGTCGCGTACGTCATCGCTGTTCGGCTTAAATGCTACGCCCAGAACGGTAATGGTCCGACCGTCTAGTTCGCCTAGGAGTTCCGTTGCAAGGTGCACAACTCGCTCTCGTCGGCGAAGGTTGATTTCATCCACTTCGGACAGGAATCGCATGGTCCTGTCCAGCCCGAGTTCACTGACCCTGGCCTGCAGGGCGCGTATGTCCTTCGGCAGGCAGCCACCACCAAAACCCACGCCTGCATTCAGGAATCGACGGCCTATCCTCTGGTCAAGACCGATGGCGTCCGCAAGGACTCGAATATCCCCTCCGACATGCTCGGTTACCTCTGCGAACGCATTGATAAACGAAATTTTAGTCGCCAAGAATGCGTTGGCTGCGACTTTGACCAATTCGGCGGTTTCAAGGTCGGTCGTGATGAAGGGTGTGTCGGTAGACAGCGCAGATGCATACACCTGACGGAGGGTGGCGACAGCATCAGCCGAGCCACCGCCCACAACGAGGCGATCCGGCGTCAGAGTATCGCGAACTGCGTATCCTTCGCGGAGGAATTCCGGGTTCCACATGAGCTCTACATTCAGAGAGTCGGTTTTTACCGAGTTCACAAGCTCCTGAAGTCGGCGCGCTGTGCCCACTGGGACGGTGGACTTCCCGACGATCAATGCATCCTTGGTGATGCTCTTAGCCAAGGAGACGGTCGCGTTGTCGACATAGGTCATGTCGGCTGCGTGGTCTCCCGCCTTCTGCGGTGTTCCCACCGCAATGAAGTGAACGTCGCCCCAGGCGCCTGCTTCCTCGTAGGACGATGTGAATCGTAGCCGTCCCGTCGATGTGTGCTTTCTCAGAAGGTCCGGCAGTCCAGGTTCATGAAACGGAAGGACGCCGGCGCTGAGCTGTTCGACCTTTTTCGGATCTGTGTCGAGGCCTAGCACCTCGAAGCCTAGTTCGGCCATGCATGCTGCATGCGTGGCACCCAAATAGCCTGTTCCTATTACGGTGATTCGAAGCGACATACTTCCTTCTCTGCGAAGTCGAAAGCGATAGCCGAGTTGCATCGCCTTGATATGGTGTGGTTGAACCGACGAAAAACGAACTGGTGCTTGCCAATGTTGCTTCATCGTTGGTAAGAACAGATCCGTTCATCGGAGGCTGGATCGGTGACGTGATGTTACGTTCCGCCCTGACAGAATGGCCACGAATGCCTTGAAACGTCAGGAGAACGCAGTTGGTTAGCATCTACGGAGTCGAGGTTTTTGCATGGAACCCCGTTCGGGCGGACGTCTCTGGACGCATGTGTCATGTCAATAACTTCGGTGACCTCCTCGGCCCCGCATTGGTCGGAAAGCTTGCTCAGAAGCAATTTTTCGAGCCCATCTTGTCTGACGATCCCGAGAATGGGTCCGCCATAAGCCCGAAACTGCTGACAGTGGGTTCCATAATGCACTTTGCCGGGGACCTGGATACCGTATGGGGCTCCGGGGTAAACGGAAAAGTCGGTGTGGTGCACCACAAGTTCTCCAAACTCGACCTAAGGGCGCTCCGAGGTCCGCTTAGTGGCAAGTGGCTTGAAGAGCACAAGGGCATTGAGGACCCCGGGGTGTACGGGGACCCTGCCCTTCTCCTGCTCGATGCCATGCCTAACCTCGCTGATTTGAGCCAACAAAAGCGTTTCAAGTTGTCTGTCATACCAAACTTCCACGATTTCGACACCTACCGGGATCTACCGGAAGCAGTTAATCCAAGAGGATCTGTAATCGAAATCCTCACCCGTCTTGCCCAAAGCGAACAGATCGTCGCTTCCTCCCTGCATGGGTTGATAGTTGGGGAGCTGCTTGGCATTCCTACAGCCCTTTTCAAGCCCTCTCAGGAGAGTATTTTCAAGTACGAGGACTATGTCATGGGTACAGGGAGGAAGGGACTTCTTTGCCATGCAACTCTAGATGATGCCGTCAGGGCGCTGGCTGGAGATCGTGAGATCTTTGATGAACCTTTGGCACTTTGGGATCCCGCTCCGCTCCGGCAATCGTTTCCTTCTGACTTGTGGGAGCCCGGGAAGCAGTAGTCATCGAATCGTCAACACGACTGCTTACCGAGCACCCACAGGTGGTGTCAGGCTAGGAAAGATGCTCGGCGCACTCGGCCATGCCCAAAGTCAAGCCAACGCTGTCGAGCAGACGTTGAGCACCCGAGAGGACTGGCGCAGGTAGTGCTTTGCCTGACCGACAGATGGCAACCCCAGCTGCGCTCAAGTCCGTGGACAACAACACGCCACTCGCTATTTTGCATAGATCATCTGCGTATGGCTGCGGCAAGAATTCAGAATGCAACCACGAATTTGTAGCGACGTCCAAGCTGTCCATGGTAAGAAGAGCACCCGAGTTTTTGTCCGTCGGTAGGAGGGCAACATCGAGTCGTCGCTGTTGTCCGATCCGATTCGAACGCGTCGTGTGTTTATGCCCCGAACTCATGTGGAGGATGGAATCTCCATGGGGTGAGTGGTTCTCGCCATAGCTCACAGGCTCAACGCGCACGCCATCCGTCCGGTGAAACGCTTCAATTGCACGGGCTACTTCCGACGACACGCGCCCTGTAAAAGAGAGGCGGTTTCCACTGTACGAACCAAATACCAGGGCCGCCGCAATTGCTAGGCGATCTTGATCGAGGTTCTCGATCAGATAATCCATGTAATACGTTTCGAGTACCGGATGGGAGTCACCCGCCTCAGGGACGGCAAGGATGCCCGATCTCCCGAAATCGTTCTTTGTCCATTGAACTTTCATTTTGTTTCCTCAGAGACTCGAAGCGCTAGGCAGAGGTCACGCGCAGGGTCGGCGGAGCCCTTCGCGACCAGGAACGCTCTACCGTCAGAGTAATTAGCCTCTGCGGTCAACGAATTGATTACCGACACACTCAGGCTGAGATCGTGTTGATCCAGCACTGTGTACTGGTAGGAGGCTTCCGCATCGGAACCACTGAGGACTACGCCCTCCGACTTGTCCACGTCTGCGTCCTTTATCACGGTACTGGCTGATGGGTGGGTCAAGACCAAGTTGTACCGGCTTGAGGCCCGGGTTGCGTGGTCAGCAACGCCTTGCATGAGAATTTCCTGAGCTGAAGCTACTCCGTCTTCAAAGGCCGAGAACTCAACCCCACTAGTTCGGAGAGCTGCCAGCCCCGCCCACGACACTCCGGCAAGGATATTGGTGCGGGGTAGCAGCTCATCCCATGCAGGTTCCACGGGTTCGAGGGCTCCGGTCTGACGCGGACTTGCAGGATCGAGGCTGCTATCGATTTCCCCGGGCATAACATTGCAAGTCACGCGTCGCGTGACCAGGTGGTCAGGCAGATATGGCCTGACCGTCTCTTCAAAGGCCTTGTTGGCCATATTGGAGAGCCATTCCTCGGATGCGACAACCTTTGTTGGGTCACCAGAAACACCGTTGGCAAACTTGAGCATGCGTTGAGACATCTTGGCCGAAGCTTGCTGAATTTCACCGGCGCTACGCGTTATTTGGCCGCCATGAAGACGACGAAGAATGAGGTTTTCACCGGTGTGCTTCATCTTTATGCCGGAACGCACCATTCGAAGCGCAATGTTATTGTCCACACCGCTCTTGAGCGATTCATCGTAGCGGAACCTTCTAAAGACATCCGCACGAATTAACCAAGTAGGGTGTGTGGGATTGTTTCCGTACCGTAGAGCTGTTTGCATGTTGAACAGACGATGCACGAGGCGGTGAACTTCGCCCGTGGCGTTGTCAAAATGCACGGATACACCGAAGCTACCGTGGTCGCCAGGCTCCAAGGACTCAAGCTGGGATTCCAATCGCCAGGGGAGCATAATGTCGTCGTCGTCATGAACTGCGATGAAGGCACCTCGCGCTTGGTCTGCTCCGAAATTCCTCGAGGCAGAGATGCCATGGTTCTCGCGCGGGAAATAGCGGATTCGCTCATCAGCGAAGGCCGTGACAACTTCGCCTGTATTATCCGTACTTCCGTCATCAACCAGGATCACTTCAAAGTCCTGTACCGACTGCGCAACTATCGAATGCAAGCACTCCGCCAGGTACTCACCGCGGTTATAGGTTGAGATGATGATTGAGACTAGTGGACCATCATGGGGCGCAGAGGAACGCCAGCCCAACAGGTCGCCAAACATGCCAGGCTTCGAAGATCCTCCAGCCAGCGAGTTGACATCGACGTTCGGGATCGAATGCATTTTGGTTGCAAAGGTGAAGACTGCCGCTGCCGGAGAGGCCCATTCCTCGCTGAACCCAAAGTGCTTGCCACGCTGGGCAAGATCTTCCAGTGCCGCTGGTACATCGGCTATGGCAGGCTTAAGCCCGCGCAGGGTATGAAGAAGCCGACGCGGGATCGCCACAGCTGAGAACGACGCCTTACGCGGGGCCAGGACCGCGTCGGTTCGCGGCTCTCCTTCTGAAACAATGAGCGCGTCTATCTCTGTTTCATCCAGAGCGCTAAGCGGCCTGACGACTCGCTGAGGGAACCGGATAATCGAATCTGGATGGCTCTCTGCCAATTCCGATAGTGCGGTGCTGGCTTTCTCTGCGAGCACAGTGCCAGCTGCCATTATCAGCACGAAAGGTTCCGAAATCGATGACAGCGCTGTGTTGACGGCTTGGGCTGCTGTCTCGGATGCTGGGTCGTATCGATAGTTCCCACCGTCAACCCCGCCGGAAGCTTCTGTTCGGTCTGGCGTCAAGACAACGGGGTTTATGCCGGCCCAACGCAGAGACTTCAGTGTGCGTTCAACGGTGTCGCTGTCGGTGCCGGGTCCCGCCACCACAAGCGCTCCGACCTTATCGGACAAGTAGTCAGGCATCAGACAAGTCTTCCTTTCACAATGACCTTAAGGTCCTCCGCGTCGTCGCTGCTGAAGTCTGATACCGCCCAGATACTGGATACCGCTCGAGCGGGGGACAGCAGTTTTTGACCCCAAGGAACCACTTGCAAACGGACTTCCGTTACGCAGTTATCGAAATTCAGTCTCGGCAGGGCATAGGCGTTCGGGCCGGCTGACGTGACGTACTTGAAATGCCCTTGGAGTGCGCCAGAGAAGGACCACGTACCGGGGACGACGTTAGCCATTGCAGGTGATTTCACGAGCGCGACAAGTAACTTCTCATCCACAGACGTTTTCAAGTCAACGACGAACTCAACGGACCTAACAGGTTTTGGGAACTCCAAAACATACTCAATAGGCGAAGGTATTCCCGCCATCTTATTCTCCCATGCCAATCTTTAGTTCATTCAAAATATCCTGCGTAACGAGTTCGCCGTAGTGGGAATTCATATGAAAATAGTCACCCTTCGTGTAAGGGCTCTCAGGGGTTTGGTCTTCGACATCAGCCATCCCATAATGAGATTTCGTGAAACCGGGTTCGGCCAGGGTTTGCGGTGGCTGCCGTAGTACACGTACACCCTCATCCTCAAGACGATTCAGCATGACGCCGTAAGTGTCGAGCAGTTGATCTATATCATCTGAGTCGACTATAGATTTGAAGAAGCCAAGATTGCGGTCTTGGCGACCGATAATCCATTCGAGAGGCATGGGTTGCTGAGCGTAGAATACCGGAAGATTCGAGTTTTTTCGAACAGCGTCAATGACTCGCTTTGCCTTGGAAAACTGAAAAAGCTCATCCGTCATGGCGCTGTATGCGGGTTTGGAAAGGAGATAAGCTCCGTTATTTCCTTTGTTCTCAGCGGACCGATATTTGGCATGGGTCTTGGCGAGTGCCGTGAGTGAATAATGCATACCGAAAACAATGAAAGCGTCATAGCTGTTTAGGTCAACATCCGCCGAGTAGGCGCAAGTAATGTCAGGAAACTCCGCAACCTTTGTTGACCCACTCTGCAACGTCAAGGGCAAGGTTCCGTACGTGCGTTCAATGTGGAACCCGGCCTGCATGGTTGGATTTGTCGCGGCCTTCGCCTTCCATACCGGCATGATGTGGCCTAAGTGAGAGTCTCCTATAAAGCACAATTTCATTTCCCAAACACCTCCAGGAGAGCTTCCTCGCAGAGGAGTTCCTCTGCAGTCACAATGTTCTCTGTCTCGGCTCCACCAATTGCCGGATGTGAGCTAAAGAAGTGCGTCATGACCTCGCGAACTCCTTCCGGAGTCACTGACCGCAGCGTGTCGTCCCAGTGGCGGCCGCGTGCAGGGCTGCCGGTAATGATCTCAAACGAAGGGAAATAAGCAACGTCTTCGTACTTCTTTGCGAGATCACCTACTGCGGCTCGCAGTACGGACTTTGAGTAGGTTGTAGAAACCAGAACGTGGTCGTCCGTTGCCGTGGCGGCGAGGGCAACAGGGGAGACAGTCAGCAAGAACTTGATATGCGGGTTGTGGCGTTGGATGAGTCCGCGAAGTTCTTCGAAGTCTGCAACGACTTCCGAGTAGCTGAAGTTCTTGAAGCTGAAGACGTCTGGATCGAAGTCTCCACAGAGCGTTCCTGGCGCTGTCGGGAAAACGGTACCGGAATTGTGATCGACCCATCCCTCAGTCAACCCGAATGTGTAGACCAAGACCGAGGCAGTGCCGAGGAGCTTCCTCACCGCAGCCAAGTGCTGTTCCCGGTGCACTATTACTTCGGACTCGCTGTCCAATCCGACCGGTTCCACTGAAGGTCGCAGGGCATCAAAATACTTGTCACCCTTTTTCCATATCCAGTTGCTCGGCTGACGTTCACCATAAGCTTCTTGAACCAGCTGCAGGAGTTGGCGCACGTAGTATATGTTGCCAAATCGCGCCGAATATACGCCGAAGCCGAACCGTTCTCTGGTTTGGGGTGTCATCGAGCCGGGGGCCGGCTCTGCGTCGACCACGTTGAAGCCATTGGAGCGGAGATTAGTGGCAATGTGCTGAGCGAAGCAGCTGCCGGCAGTAGCGACTGCATCGTCGGGGCCGATGTCGAACTTCTTCTCGTAGAGTCCACTCATGGACGTGCCCTGATTGTCTGATATCGCGGCTCGCCAGAATGAGGTCGCCGGTCTTCCCCGATAGGGTGAGCGGGCTCTGGGTTCCTCGAGCTTGTCGTGAGTATGTGCCATGTTGCTTACTGCTCCTCGCACTAGGGGTTCCTTGAGCTAGATTTCGTGGCGTTGCTGTCGAGCTTCCAAAGCACGCGGCGGGAGAATTCTCTGGATAGCTCGGTAGCGTCGAACTGATCTGCGTAGATTCGGACTTTAGATCGCACATCGTTTTCAAAGAAACGATCCGCCTTTGCGAACGCCGTCACCAGGCTCTCAATTGAGTTGTCCGCCACTCGTTCCCCAATTTCGTCGGACATGTTCTCCCAGATCGCGGGGACATCGGAGGCGATGACCGGCAGATCGAAGCTCTGGTACAACAGGACTGCCCCGCTATTCAACATCCGCGTGTACGGAGCCAAGCCCACGTCTGCCGCTCGCATATAGTTCTGCACTAGATGGTTTGGAACCTTTTTGGGCTCAATCAAGACGTTCGGATGCTTCAAACACTTCTTGACGAAATCGGCTACCTCAGGTGATTCGTCGGCCATGCCGCCGACAAGGAGGACGCGTCGCGTGTCTGGATCTTGAGAACTGAATTCTTCGAACGCCTTCAAGAGGCGATCCAAGCCCTTGTATGCCTTGAGAGCGCCGAGGAGGACGTACACACGATCGTTCGGCCCAATGCCGAACTCAAGCCTCGCGTTACTCCTTGTAACGTAATCTTCGTACGTCAGCCGATAGTTCGGATGAGGCACATTTACGAGCTTGTTCTTGTCAATGGTCAGGGCTGCGGACATCATTTCCGCCGAAGCGTCGGAAAGAACATGGAGCACGTCTGCCTCTTCAGCCAAATACTGCTGAATCTGCATTTCCAGGTCTGGGTAACGGGAGTCATGAGGGATAATATTGTGGAGTGTCCATATGATTTTGCCACCCTTGGACTTTATGTCGCTGACGGCCGCGCGGAAATCTTGAATCTTCTTTTTAGCCGTGGCATAACTCGTAATCCCTTGGAGGATAAATGAGGTCCAATGGATGTGCAAAATTACAGTAGAAGATTCTGCAGATGGCATTTTGAAAAGTTTGTGGAAGTCCCAGCTCTTGACCACTGGAACTGTTGCGATGTTGTAGTCTTCGGCCGCGCGATATAGGAGGGCTTGGTAGGGGTTGGTGCGGCCCACTGGCGTATATCCGAGAACGTGTGGCCTACCCACGGAGTTTGCCTCAAGCATCTCGACCGCCTTGACTGCTTCCGTGATCGGCGAGTTGTCCTCTTTGAAATAGCCCTTTAGTTTTAACTGCATTCTGTTCCTCCTGCCGCGTTCTCACGCGGAGTCAATGATTAAAGTCCAAACTGGGGGCCTGCTTAGTTCGTGCTTTTGGTGCTGTAATCATCTTTGTCAGAGTCGCATAGGAAATCCGCGCACCTGACCCCTATGTTCAGCAACTGCTGCAATGCAGCCACAGTTCGTTCTGCTGCTTTTCCGTCACCATACGGATTCACTGCATTGGCCATTGATTCGAATGCAACATCGTCGTTTAGGAGTCGTTCGACCTCTTTAAAAATTCTCTCCTCGTCAGTGCCGATGAGGGCGACAGTACCGGCATGTACCGCTTCCGGCCGCTCAGTGTTGTCGCGCATCACCAACACAGGCTTTCCAAGGCTTGGGGCCTCCTCTTGAACGCCGCCCGAGTCAGTAAGGACAACGTGCGCCAAAGAAAGCAAGCGAGTAAATTCCCCGTAGGCAAGCGGTTCCGTGACTAAGACATTCGACAAGTTGTCGATTGCGGGGAGGACCGCTTCGCGGACCACGGGATTCTTGTGGGCCGGAAGAACAATTAGGAGGTCCGGTTCGGACTCTGCAATGCGTGCTAGGGCTCTCCCCATTCCACGCATTGCATCACCCTGGTTTTCCCGCCGATGTGTCGTGACGAGCAGAATCCTGCGACCGCTGGCAGCTACGTCCTCAAGCTTGGGGTCGGAAAACGGCAAATTCTTGTTGACCGTGGCCAGAAGAGCATCAATCACCGTGTTACCGGTGACGACGATCGCATCCTCGGAAATTCCTTCGGCAAGGAGATTCGCCTTGCTTGTGTTCGTAGGCGCGAGGTGCAAGCTGGCGATTTGGCTCGTAATCTTGCGATTGGCTTCTTCGGGAAACGGGGACATTGGATCGCCGCTACGTAGTCCTGCTTCCACATGCACGACGGGAATCCCGTGGTAGAAGGCGGCTATGGCTGCAGCGGTGGAGGTGGTCGTGTCTCCTTGCACGATAACAGCGTCAGGTTTGTCCATGGTGAAAAGTCGCTCAAGTCCATCGATGGTGCGGGTCATGATGGCCGATAACGACTGTCCGGGCTGGAGGATGTCGAGATCGTGAACGGGCACGATGCCAAATAGCTCGTTTACCTGGTCCAGCATCTCGCGGTGCTGACCTGTGACCGTAACCACGCACTCGAAGTCTGTGGACTCATTCAATGCGGTGATGATCGGTGCCATTTTGATGGCCTCTGGACGAGTACCGAAAATTGGCATGACTCTGGGCATGGATTCCCCCGGGTGCGGCAGTGGCTGACCAGCCGATGCTACCTCACGGTCAATCGACGTGATTAATTATGTAGAACGGCGAATATTGCTCACCCTGCAAAGATCAAGGTCAGCACCATGATGGGGATACTTAGTGAGACTAGGATCACAGCAACCAGGGCTACTAGCCGCTTCTTGCGCGGAGTGGTCTTTTCGTGACTTTTTGCCCGTGGTAGTTCATCACTGGCCCGTCCGGCAATCAGCTGTGGGTCTTTGGGCGGTCGGACTGCCCCCGGGCCCCTCTGCTCGGGTTTCAGCGGCTTGGCGAGAGCCTGCGGGCTACCGTGCCCAGTCGGAACGTCCCTACCGAAACTGCGTTTGCGCATGTGCCGCGGGGAGGGCGAAAGGGCCGCCGTTTGGCGGACACTATCCGTCATTTCTTCACTCCTCAGATGCGTCCAAAGGAAACATGGCCACAATCAATTCTTGCATCTGAGGAGTGAAGCACCACATCTCGCCCTGCGTTGGCGTCGATTGAAGGCGCGGTGGAAGTCACCGGCCAAAGCGGCGGGCTTACAGTACCTGCTGTCGCCCGCCGCTCGAAGGCCTTTCAGCCGCGGTCGGAGTAGGGGGCGTCGTTCCTGACTCCATAGCTATTGACCACATTGATCATGTAGTACTTACCTGAGCCTAAGGTCGTGCTTCCCAACTGGGCCAAAACGGATTCCAGCCGTGGGTTGATTCCCTGCTGTGCGCCGTAGCTGGGGTTGTAACTTGAGGAAGCAACCGTTTTGTCGAACACCCGGCCATAGGCATCGGTCCACTTGACCTGAACTGTTCCGCCGCTCAGATTGTGCCCTGTTACTAAGACATTGCCATTTCCGTAGAAGATAGAATCTGTGATGACTGGGGTCGTACTCGTGGCTTTGAGTCGGTCCAGCATGGGTGCGTAGGTCCCGTTACACGTGAAGTATGGATCCCACATGAACGATATGACCTTCCCGGGCGTGTTCCCCAACTGCTGGAGCTGCCTGTTGATGCGGCTCGTTGTCGTTTGACCCCTCAGGCTGTTTTCGCAGGGATTCTGGCTCGTAGCAGGGGCCATTCCTTCCAAGTTGGCCCACAGCTCGACGCCCGTGCCTTCAACTCCTTCTGCCATAGCCCAAAAGTAGTCCCGATTAGGTGCTAGATACTTGCTGCCCCAGGAGCCGGTGCCGACGATCGCGGAGGCGTATTGATCGACAGCGTTTCCGCTCTCGTTCCCGAAAAATGCTCCCGCCTTTCCGGTGCCCATACCGTCTTGTACTGCAATAGCGAGGGAAGCTCCGTTCGATGTGTTTGCGATGTTGTGAACAGCCTGCCGAGCTTGGTCGATGGTGATTCTGGCGGCTGCGGACTTCCGGGTGTCGATGTAAGGGCTCACTATTGCCGAGCGGGTAGGCAGTATTTCTTCAATTGCGGCGTTTTGGATGTCATAGATTGTCAGCACCGAATCCCAGACGGGGCTGTCACTCAGAGGCATCTCGGTGTGGTGGTAGAAGCCTGCCAAACCTGGCACGTTGTTCACCTTGGCTTGATACTGGAGGAAGCGATCCGTGAACAGGGAGAAGGTTGCTTCATAGGAGAGATCGGGTAGGTAGGTGACATCGGTTCTCTTCACAGGCGCTGGCATGCCAGCGTAGTACTTCATTCCTAATGCGGTGGCCACCTTACCAAGAGATATAGAGATTGAACCGAGACCACCACTGATCACCACAACGTCATACACTCCGTTCGTCGACGTGCATCCGCTTCCTGACGTGGGTAATACGAGAATTGTGTATACGGAGCTTCCAGAAGTTACGGTCTTGTCCCGTGGGCACATGAGTGCCGGAGCTCCCCACGAACTGTTATCCGAGTATGTGAAGTATCGGTTCACGCTGATCCCAGATGCAGCTGCCTTTGCGCAGTTGACGCCAGATATCGTGCATGCCACCGGGATCGTGGAAAGCGTTGCTGGCTTGAGAAGGGAGCCGAAAGTGATGACTGTGTCACCGCCCACCGACTTAATGTCCGTCAGTTTCTTTGAATTGGTCGCATCGCTGGTACTGCCATAAATGAAATATCCGCTGATGGGATAAACGGGGGCCGGTGCCGCTTGGGCAATGGGTCCGTGAACGAACCCGATTACCAGAATGAAGGCGGCAAAGAGGCTGGCTATAAGATGCCGAGCGTTGGCGAGGTTGGTGGTGGCGGACGGCTTGGGCCGGAATTTTTCCACGATGGATCCTTGGGCTCGTAGGGTGAGACCTTGGACCTATGGCAAAAGGATGCCGCGCTTCATCCTCGAAACTCAAGAGTTTGACAAGAACCTTCAAAGGCCAAGAAATAAATACGGGCGGCGTTCAACTAGTTGACAAAGGCCCCGGTGTGGCCTTCGTGCAATGACGCGAATTGTCATATCAGAGAACTTTTTTGCACGATCCAAAGAGGGTTCTACTGAGAAGAGCACTCCGGTCGCACCCAAGTGTCGATTAATCCGCCGGTTTCGATCACAAACCGGTCCATCCACGCACCCGCGGAAAGGTCCGGCTGGGACCCAACCATCTGCACCTCGACGGACGTACATTGCCCGATCAGGGTGCCGGCGCGCATCACGTGATACTCCGACGTCACCACGGTCACAGACTTCCAATCATGTTCCGCAATCAAGGCGCGGAGGGCTTCAGCCTCGCCCCTCGTATTCAGCGGAGATGGACGGAAGCAAACAAGATCAGGATCGCCTTCGCCCGCCTCCTCCTGACAGAGCGCATCGCCCTCCACGTTGCCGGCCAGGCCTGTCGTTGAGACCACCAGGACGGGGATATCCAGCTCTTGCTGCAGGTTTTGGGCCACCGGCAGCCGCTCCTTGCTCATGCCGCCCAGGACAACGATCGCGTCCGTGCGGTGAGGGGTTGTTTGCGGGGGGTCATAGAAGAATTGAAAGGCTGCGATCAGCCAAAGCAATCCCGCCAAAAAACATGCCCCCATAACAACGCCAATGACACGCGTGGCGGGGGCAATTTTGAGGGGCACGGGGACAGTCTAAGGTTCGGAAATGGGTGCTCCCTCCCAGCCCGGAGCCGCCGGGAGCGCCTAGCGGGTATCAACGTCCTCAAATACAAGGAAAGTCTGCGTATCCAGCACTCCATCCATGGACTGCAATTGGTCGAAGATCACACGGCGAAGGTGGATGTTGTCTGTGGCCCGGACCAGGAGAATGACGTCGAAGTCGCCGCCCACCAGTGCGATGTGGTGAACCTCCGGAATCGCGCGGAGTTGTTCCTTGAGCTCGCGCCAGGAGTGCTGCTGAACCTTTAACGTCACATAGGCGGATGACCGTAGGCCTGCCTTGATGGGGTCTACCAGGGCAGTGAACTTCGTCAGCACCCCCTCTCCGGTGAGCCGGGCAATCCGCGAGTAGGCGTGAGCGCGGCTGATATGCACGTTCTCAGCCACCTGGGTGATGGACATGCGCCCGTCGGTGGTCAGCTCGCGGATGATGTCCCGGTCCACTCTGTCCAGGGGAACGGCGGTCTGGTCCGCCTCACTCTCACTCATGGCACTCCAAATCGTCTACAGCATGGGCGCGTTACCCAGCTCACAATTACAATTTGTCTTTCAGGATAGCCACTTATCACAAGCCCTTCCATGATTCTGCCGAAAGCTGGATACGAAACATCGCCGGGGAACATACTGGAAGCACATAGTGGCTAGAGAAGGACGGACCAATGACGATCCATGCAGACCACTCTGCGCCGGAAACGGCTGTAGAGGACCACGCTGCTGACGTTCGGACAAAATTCGGCATCAGCGTTGAGGATTACATGCTCCCCGCCCGGCACCAGATCCAGATGGTGAATCCGGACGGTACCCTTCGCTCCCATGACGAGCAAGGCACCGAACCCGGCCACGAGTACCCCACACCCAGCGATGCTGAACTGATGGCCGCTTACGAGAAGCTCGTCGTCGGACGTCGCGTCAACGACCAGAACTCTGCGCTGGTCAGGCAGGGCCGCATGGCCGTCTACCCCTCAAGCCACGGGCAGGAAGCCTGCCAGGTTGCAGCCGCCATGTGCCTCAGCGAAGGCGACTGGCTGTTCCCCACCTACCGCGACGCCGTCGCCGTCATGACCCGTGGGGTGGACCCCGTAGAGGTGATGACCATCTTCCGCGGCGACTGGCACGGCGGGTACGACCCCAAAGAGCACAACGTCGGCATCCAGTGCACCCCACTGACCACGCAGTTGCTGCACGCCGTCGGCGTTGCCCACGCGGCCAAGCTGCGCGGCGAAGACACCGTAGTGATGGCCATGTGCGGCGACGGTGCTACCAGCGAAGGTGACTTCCATGAAGCCCTGAACTTCGCTGCCGTTTTCCACCTGTCCGTGATCTTCTTCGTGCAGAACAATAAGTACGCCATCTCCGTACCGCTCAGTCACCAGTCCGTGGCGCCGTCGCTGGCCCATAAGGCTGTTGGCTACGGCATGGCCGGTGAGCGCGTTGACGGCAACGACCTCGTCGCACTGCTCGCCGTGATGGACCGGGCCGTGAAGCTGGCGCGCGAAGGCTCCGGGCCCCTGCTGATCGAGGCCCACACCTACCGCATGCAGGCCCACACCAACGCCGACGACGCCACCCGCTACCGTCCGGACAGCGAAGTCGCCGAATGGCAGGCCAAGGATCCGCTGGCGCGCATGAAGTCGTACCTCACGGACAAGGGTCTCCTCGATGACGAGGCCGGCAACAGGATCGCTGAGCACGCCGAAGCCGTCGCCACCCAGCTTCGTGAGGGCCTGGGCGAGGATGTTCCGGTTCAGCCGCTGGACCTCTTCAAGTACGTCTTCGCCAAGCCCACCCCACAGCTGAAGGAACAGTCCGAACTGCTCGCCAGCGAACTCGCACGAGAGGAGAGCGCAAAATGACCGTCACCACCACTGCCAGTGGCACCACCACAGCCAACGTCAGCGCAGCCACTGCCAGCGCCCCCCCATCCGCGGCGGCCCCCCCCCCGGCCCCGGCGGCGGCGGGGGCGCCCCGCCACCGCAGAGGCAACTGGCCCGCAGAGCCTCACCATGGCCAAAGCGCTCAACACCGCGATGGCTGATGCCATGCGTAATGACCCGTCGGTCCTGGTCTTCGGCGAGGATGTCGGCATGCTGGGCGGCGTCTTCCGCATCACCGACGGACTCATGGCCGAATTCGGCGAACAGCGCTGCTTCGACACGCCGCTGGCGGAATCAGGCATCGTCGGGATGGCAGTGGGCATGGCCATCAACGGCATGCGTCCCGTCATCGAAATGCAGTTCGACGCCTTCGCCTACCCGGCCTTCGAACAGATCGTTAGCCACGTAGCCAAAATGCACAACCGCACCAAGGGCAAGCTCAAAATGCCCATGGTCATCCGCGTTCCCTACGCCGGTGGCATCGGGGGAGTGGAGCACCACTGCGACTCGTCCGAGTCCTACTACGCCCACACTGCCGGCCTGAAGGTTTACACGCCGGCCACCGTGGCCGACGGCTACCGCATGCTGCGCGAAGCCATCGACTCCGATGACCCCGTCATGTTCATGGAACCCAAGAAGCTCTACTGGTCCAAGGACCAGGTGGACTTGGGTGCCTTGCGGGCGGAGCACGACGCCGGCACCTCCACCGAGGGCCGCGCAGCTATTGCCCGTCCCGGCACCGACGCGACGCTCATCGCCTACGGCCCGTCCGTCCCCACCGCACTCGCCGCGGCTGCGGCGGCTGCCGAAGAAGGCCGCTCGCTAGAGGTCATCGACGTCCGCACCCTCGTCCCCTTCGACGACGAGACCGTCTGCGCGTCCGTGCGCAAGACGGGGCGCGCCGTCGTGATTGCCGAGGCACATGGCTTTGCGTCCGTGTCCTCCGAGATCGTGGCCCGCGTTCAGGAACGTGCGTTCCACTACCTGGCCGCGCCGATTCTCCGTGTGACCGGCTTCGACGTTCCGTTCCCGTCTCCCAAGCTGGAGCACTACTACCTGCCGAGCGTCGACCGCATCCTCGACGCCGTCGACGACCTTCAATGGGAGGACTGACCATGAGTTCAGATATGCAGGTCTTCAAACTGCCCGACCTGGGAGAAGGCCTCACCGAAGCCGAACTGGTGAACTGGCTTGTCGCTGTTGGCGATGAGGTCAGGGTTGACCAGCCCATCGCCGAGGTTGAGACCGCCAAGTCCATGGTTGAGGTGCCCTCGCCTTACGCCGGAACCGTTGCAGAGCTGCACGGTGAGGCCGGTCAAACGCTCGACGTCGGTAAGCCGCTGATCTCGATTGCTCGCATTGGTTCTGCGGCGGCTGCGCCCGCTGTCACCGCCGAGTCTGCCGCTCCCACTGCCGTTTCCTCGGGAATCGAGGCCTCACCCGCCGTTGATGCTGCTGCGGAGACGTATCGCACCGAGGAGAAGGCCGGTTCCGGCAATGTTCTGATCGGCTATGGCACCCCTGGTGGAGTGACCGGTGGGAGAACCCGCCCCCGCAAGACGAGTGTCGCCGTCGCCGATCGTGCCGCTGAGCCCGCTGCTGAGTTCCCTGCTGAACCCTTGATGGAGCCGGCGGTTGCCGGGACCCGTATCCCAGGCAGGTTGAGTGCAGTCATCTCACCGCTGGTCCGGAAGATGGCCCGCGACCACGGTGTGTCCCTCGACGCGATCGAGGGTTCTGGTGCCAGTGGGCTGATTATGCGCAAGGACGTAGAGGCAGCCATTTCTGCGCCGGAGGCTCCTGCAGCTCCTGCCGCTCCTCCGTCCAGGGCAGAGGTGCCGGCCGCTGCAGAAGGTTCCGTTGACAGCCGTACGGGCTTGGCTGTATCGGCCCGGACGCCGGTTCGTGGCGTCCGCAAGGCCGTTGCTGCGAACATGACCCGCAGCCGTTCGGAAATTCCCGAAGCGACCGTATGGGTGGACGTCGACGCTACAGCGTTGCTTGAGATGCGGGCAGAGCTCAAGAAGCGCGCTCCGCACGATACCCCCGGGCTGCTGGCTTTCATTGCCCGTTTTGTCACGGCTGGGTTAAAAAAGTACCCGGCCCTGAACACGCGCTTTGAAACTGCCGCTGACGGTGCGCAGGAGATCGTTGGCTTCGACGGAATCAACCTTGGCTTCGCCGCCCAGACCGAGCGTGGACTCGTTGTCCCGTCGGTCCGCAACGCGCATGGGCTGAGTGCCCGTGAACTGGATGCCGAGATCCGCCGGCTGACCGCCGTCGCACGAGAGGGCAAGGCGACTCCAACAGAGCTTGGCTCGGGCACCTTCACGCTGAACAACTACGGTGTGTTCGGCGTGGACGGCTCGGCCGCGATCATCAACTACCCCGAGGTTGCGATGTTGGGCGTGGGCCGCATCATCGACAAGCCTTGGGTGGTCAACGGTGAACTGGCCGTCCGCAAGGTCACCGAACTGACCTTGGCTTTCGACCACCGCGTGTGCGACGGCGAAACGGCCGCGGGCTTCCTGAGGTACGTGGCTGACGCGATCGAGAACCCGGGTGGAGCGCTCGCGGATATGTAGGCGGAGGGGTGACGCAATCGTGCGTCACCCCTTTCTGCGTGTGGGCAATGTCACTATTCATCTAGGTGTGCGTCATCTGGTGATCACGCGTACCACAGTAGGATTGAGCGCGTGATTAGCGAGCAGAACAAGACATTCGACCTCTCGGCATCCTTCAAGGCGTACGACGTCCGCGGGATCGCGGGTGAATCCATCACGGCTGAAATCGTCGAGGCCGTGGGCGCTGCCTTTATCGACGTCCTGGGCCTCGAAGGCGAGACCGTCCTGGTCGGCGGCGACATGCGTCCCTCCTCGCCCGAGTTCAGCCAGGCCTTTGCCAACGGCGCAGCCACGCGTGGAGCGAACGTCCAACTGCTGGACCTGATCTCCACCGATGAGCTCTACTACGCATGCGGCGCTTTGAACGCCGCCGGCGCCACGTTCACCGCCAGCCACAACCCTGCCGAATACAACGGCATCAAAATGGCCAAGGCCGGTGCCCAGCCCATCTCTTCGGAGTCCGGGCTGAAGGAAATCCAGGCCCTCGCAGAGCAGTACCTGAACTCCGGCACCATCCCTGCAGCGGCCAACCGCGGCGAGATCGGCGTGCACGACGTCCTGAAGGACTACTCCGAGTACCTGCGCAAACTCGTGGACCTTTCCGGCTCCCGTCCGCTGAAGATCGTCGTGGACGCCGGCAACGGCATGGCCGGGCTGACCACCCCGGCAGTCCTTGGAGACAAATTGCTCCCGGCACTGCCGTTCGAGATCGTCCCGCTCTACTTTGAACTGGACGGTTCGTTCCCCAACCACCCGGCCAACCCCCTGGAACCGGAAAACCTCCGCGACCTGCAGGCCGCTGTCATCAAGCACGGCGCGGACATCGGACTGGCCTTCGACGGCGACGCTGACCGCTGCTTCGTGATCGACGAAAACGGTGAGTCGGTCTCTCCGTCCGCAATCACCGGCATGGTTGCCCGCCGGGAGATCGCCCGCGCCCAGGCAGCAGGGGAACAAACCCCTGTGATCATCCACAACCTCCTCACGTCCAAGGCCGTGCCCGAGCTCGTGGCCAAGGACGGCGGCCGTGCGGTACGGACCCGCGTGGGACACTCCTTCATCAAAGCCGTCATGGCCGAGGAAGGCGCCGTATTCGGCGGGGAGCACTCCGCACACTTCTACTTCCGGGATTTCTGGAACGCCGACACCGGCATGCTCGCCGCCATGCACGTCCTGGCAGCCCTCGGCGAGCAAGACGGACCGCTCTCCGAGCTCGGCCGTCAGTACGAGCCCTACGTCTCCTCCGGTGAAATCAACTCGGAAATCGAGGACAAGGCAGGCGCAGTCGAGCGCGTCCGCGTCGATTTTGAAACCGAAGACATCGACATTGACCACATGGACGGCAGCACGTTCACGGCCAAGGACGGCAGCTGGTGGTTCAATCTGCGCCCGTCCAATACCGAACCCTTCCTGCGCCTGAATGCTGAAGCCAAGGACCAGCCCACCATGGAAAAGATCCGCGACCGCGTCCTCGCGCTGGTCCGGGCGTAACGGTAGAGCCTCAGCTTCATAGGTTTTGCTTGTGGGTCCTAGGGTGCGGTGTTCTTACATCGCACCCTTCCTTTCTTGTCCAAGCTGAACGCTGAACTTGATGGCCGAAGCCACTTAGTGGCTGACTTTAGGTGTACGGCTACAAGGGCATACAAGCTAACAACGGTGAGCACTTCCCGGCCCACAGACGGAACCACAAATTGGAAAGATCCGGTGACCCATACGTTTGAGGAAGCAAGTTCGGAGCGAAACTTGGACTAACCTCGTGATGCGAGAAGACGCGGTCTCGTCGGTCCAGTCTCTGCCCATCTCAGCCCAAACATTAAGGAACTTCAGACTTGTATCAGATTGAGAATGTATCGCGGCCTTACGCGTGGGGTTCAACGACGGCGATAGCCGACTTGCTCGGTCGTCCCGCCCTAGGCGGGCCGGAAGCAGAACTGTGGATCGGTGCCCACCCGGATTCACCCTCCATGGCCATCCATCCCAATGGCGCGAAACAGCCGTTGGACGAATTGATTGACTCCAACCCGCTGCACTTCCTGGGCACCGAGAGTTTGGCCGCGTTCGGTCCCCGGTTGCCGTTCCTCACAAAGATCTTGGCCGCCGACCAGCCCCTCTCGCTGCAGGTACACCCCAGCCTGGACCAGGCACGTGAAGGGTACGCACGAGAAAACGCGGCCGGTTTGGCTGCCGATTCCACGGAACGAAATTACCGCGACGATAACCACAAGCCCGAGATGATTTTCGCGCTTACCCCCTTTCGAGCACTGTGCGGATTCAGGCCGACAGCAGTTGCCAAAAGCATCTTTCAACACCTCGCCACCATTTTGGATTCAACGGCCAATGGCGTTCCGGCCATCGTCACCGGTGTCATCGCAGACCTCACCAATACCGACGAATCTTTGGCGCTCCAAGCTGCGTTTACTCGCTTGATCGAGGGCGGTAGGAACTCGTCGGACGCCGTGTTGGAGATCGTGGCGGCTCTGCGCTCAGGCGCATTGCGTGAGCCGCACGAGGAGGCCCTCACTGCGATGGTAGAGATCAACGAGGCATTCCCCGGCGATCCAGGTGTGCTCATCTCGCTGCTCCTCAACCACCTATCCCTCCAACCTGGTGAAGCTGTGTATCTTCCAGCCGGTAATATCCATGCATATCTCCATGGCATGGGTGTCGAAGTTATGGCTTCCTCGGACAACGTGCTGCGCGGGGGCCTTACTCCGAAGCATGTGGATGTCCCGGAATTGCTGAGGACGGTGCGTTTCGAATCCCTCGGGGTGCCAAGCGTGTTTGCTGACGGGAGCGAACGCGGACAGGAACTGTACCGACCCCCGTTTGAGGAGTTTCAGCTCCAACGCATTGACTTGAGCCCAACCGATGAACCGGTGGCTCTGGCACAAAATGGACCAATCGTCGTCGTGGTTGTTTCCGGTTCCGTGGTTCTAAGTTCGATTACCAAAGACCTCCTTTTGGAGCGTGGCGCTGCTGCATTCATAGCCGACGCCGAAAGTCCGGTGGTTGTCAGTCCCTGCCGGGGGGTCACGGCAAACAGTGTGGCCTTTGCCGTTACGACGGGACTGGGGAGTTGAGCGCGATGTCAGCTGCAAGCCCCTGCGTTCAAGGTCGTGTGCTCCCTGATTAACGACGGGCACTTGCATGTTGGCAGCGAGCAGAAACCGGCCTTCGAGAGCAACTCGCGCGGCGCACAAACGGTTCGAATTTCTTCGGCGCGTAGCTGACTCAACCGACAGTCCGGGGGACGGATTCATAGACTTACCGTAGGGGTTGGCTCCGGCCGGCTGTTGATGGTTCCCCGGTCTTCGTAATCGGGGTGTTACTTCTTTGCCGTTTTTCAGATTGTCATAAACAAGAGTGCGGCGCAGTGCAAGTCAAAAGTCTGCTTACAATCTCCCGGGGGGGTCAGTTGGTGATCTCCAACTGCCTGCGACCACCCGACTCAGGGTGGGCGCCATGTCCGTAGGATGTCCAGAAACATGCTCAAGAATTTCAGTGCCCGAACGCTTACTGCGTCCGGCACAGTAGTTGCGACTCTCTTATTCAGTGGGGGAGCGACCGCGCTTCCCGCATCGGCTCATCTCGACGAAGGAGGTTCAGTTTCGTCGGCGGCCTTGAATTACCGGGCTGGCCTCCAGGACCAGTTTCTCTTTTTCATCGACGGCGATGAACACGACCCTTCCATTCGCGCAGGAGTTGCAGTGCAGGAGGCCGCTTCTAAGGTTGATGTTGCGGTCAAGAGCCTTAAACGAAACCAATCTGGTGAGTTTGTAGCAACCCTGGAAAGGGCGCTTTCCGCGGCTGATACGCAACTCTTTTTGATTTCTCTACGTTCAAATGCAGCGGTGACTCAAGCTGGAGCGGACTCAGTAAAGCAGTCCGCCAAAAGTGTTGCGGGCGGACCCTCTGACCTGAGTGCGCCGGTGTTGGTGAGTTCGTCAGTGAGTAAGACGTCATTTAACCTGGCTGAGGGGCCTGCGGTGGTGACTGTTTCTGTACG